>JBAVYC010000665.1:0-15972 GCA_049698595.1 Desulfobacterales bacterium
AAGAGAATATCGAATATCGAATAATGAATATCGAATGTCGAAATAAGGTATTCTGTCTATTTTATAAAAAATGACTGAGCGAAGCGAACCCACCCTTCGACATTCGATATTCGATATTCTGCGGTTCTGCGGTTCGCTTTTAACTTGGCGTAGTTTCACACGAGCGCTGCCTCTGGCCGCAAGCGTCCACTCTGATCGGAAAAGAAACTATGTAGTTTCACACGAGCGGCGGAATGACGAAGATCGGATGTCCGATTAGACTGATTCACGAAACTAGACAATGGGGGAACCTATGGCTGAAATCACAGGCGGTGAACTTCTGGTCAGATGCCTGCATGCCGAAGGCGTGCAGTTTATCCATGCAATTACGGATGGAACTTATATGATGGTCATTGAAGCGCTTGAGCGGCTTGGTAAAGATCTGGGTATCCGGCTTATCGTACCTCGCCACGAGGCGGCCGCCGCCCATGCCTGCGATGCCTACACGCGGGTGACGGGAGATCCTGCGGTGGTTATGGCCTGTGCCGGTCCCGGAGCCGCCAATCTTCTCGCCGGATTGATGTGTGCCGAAGCTGAAGGCAGTCCGGTGGTCGCCATTACCACTACCCGTCGCAGTGAAATTTCCGACGCCTATGTTCAGCAGGGAGGTATGCAGGTCAGCCGTCATCTCGATATTTTTAAACCGGCGGTAAAATGGAATGGCAAGGTAGACCATTGGAGCCGAATTCCCGATATGGTGCGTCACGCTTTCCGTGTAGCAGCCTCAGGGCGGCCGGGGCCCGTACATATTTTGATTCCTGAAAATATCCTGGGCGAACGCAATGATGAGGAAAGTGTCCAGATCTGGGAACCCGAAAAATATCGTGTCGTTGATCCTGCCACTTATGATCCGGGTGCCATTGAACGCGCCGCAGAGTTGCTGACCCAGGCCGATCTGGTCAACATCCACTGTGGCAACGGGGCCGAGCGTGCCGGAGCGGGAGACGAGGTGCGGATGCTGGCCGAGTACCTCGGATGTGCGGTTACCAATACTGTCAGAGCGCGGGGGATTGTTTCCGATGAGCACCCATTGTGTTTTCACCCCACCTGTTTATCTAGAATCATGGCCAACAGCCAGGCCGATGTGGTAGTGGCTGTCGGTACGCGGCTCGGCGAGCTGAATATGTGGGGCAGGCCCCCGATGTGGGGCGAGCCGCAAACCCAGCAACTGATTCAGATTGACACCGAACCTACGAACATCGGATTGAACCGGCCGGTTGATGTACCGCTGGTGGGCGATGCTGCCGTCATTCTGCAAAAGTTGCTGATTGCCGTAAAAGATCTCACCAAAAAGCGCGAACCGCACCCCAAGATTGCCGAATTCCGCAGTGTTCAGGATGATTGGCAGAAGGATCTCGACACGTCGGTGGAGGACATGGAGCGCTCTCCCATGCTGACGGGCCAGATATTGAAAGTCTGCAACGACATCTTTCCCTCGGACGCAATTTTTGTCATGGACGGCGGCAACACGACTTTGTGGAATTTGCACTATCATGTCCCCAAAAACCAGCGAACGGTTATTTATTCAATGAACTATGGCCATCTCGGCACCGGCCTGCCCTATGCCATCGGTGCCAAACTCGCCCATCCTGACAAACCGGTTTACTGTGTAACCGGTGACAGCGCCTTTGGCTTTAATATCCAGGAGCTCGAAACCGCTGTGCGCAATAAATTGCCGGTTATCATCATCGTGGCCGTCGACGGTGCCTACGGAATGGAAAAAACAGCCCAGCGGCGAATGTTCGGTCGCCAAGCCGAGTGGTTCGGTCATGAGCATGCACCGGTCAGATACGATCAGGTGGCGATTGCCATGGGCTGCCACGGTGAATATGTCAGCAAAGGTTCGGAGATTAAATCCGCGATTGAGCGTGCGCAGTCTTCGGGAAAGCCCTCTGTAATCCATGCGGTGGTCGATCCGGTGGCCAACGTGGACCCCCCCGGCAACTGGCTGTGGACGGCGGCGCGAACAGGGAAGCTAGAAATGTAGCCTGATTGGTTTCAGGTTCAGAGTTCTAGGTTCATAGGTTATAAACTTCTGATTTCCATAACCTTACGCTTAACCATGTGGATTGACCGCTCTCACCCGCTAGGAGAAACGGTTATAGAAACCTGCCGAGGAAAAAATCCGATTAATATTGAATAGTTGGAGTTCTTCAACCCGGAACGTTGAACTCTGAACCGCTCAACCTCGGTTATGGTGCAGAAGCTGCGCCAGGTCCGATAAGCCGAGTCTCTCAAGGATCTCTTTTTCAGGAACACCGTCGTCATTAAACCCGCGCAACTCGTAAAACTCTTTCAACATCAGGTCCATATCCGGCACACTTCCCTCTGTAGGACCCGTTTCCATTGGTGTCATAAGTCTTTTGGGCAGCTTGTCGTCCTTTGCTCTGTCTCCGAACAGGTTTGACAACCCTCGTTTGATGTACCATATCCTCCGGCCGAGTTTCATCAATTCCTCCAGGGTGTAGTCAAATCCCGTGACATGATTTACCATATCCACAGCCTGAGTCGCGTTCAGGATCGAGGCACCCAGGTTGCAGAAAACTGCGCAGCTCGAAAAAAACATCCCGAAATCCTGGCTGATGATGTTAATTTTCGCTTTGCCCGCGCTGCTCATCCCTGTAATTTCACCTATCTCATCATCGAATTCGGGCAGATACATCATACCGCCTTCGAGGGCATAGTTGAGGCTGGCATTGTGACACGCCCCTCTGGGGGAAACGGCATAGGCCAAACCATAGCCGTGAGCGGACCGGGGATCGTGCATGGGTGCTTCGAGACCCTTAACCGTCGTCAGAAAGTCCGATGCGTTGCCACCGATGTGTTTTGCAGCTGCGGCGCTGCCTTTGGACAGAATCGCACCAAATCCTTCTTGCTTTCCGATCTTTTCAGCCATTGCAACAATGGCCTCGGAGTTGCCCCAGGTGAGCTTCAGGCCGTCAGTGTCTTTTTCGTTTATCAGCCCCTTGTCAAAGCACTCAATGGCAAAGGCGATGGTGGCTCCGCAGGTCATGGTATCCATGCCGTACCGGTTGCAAATCTCGTTGGCCTTGCCGATGGATTCTATGCTGGGATTCAAGCACAGGGTCCCAAACGTGCCGATGGTCTCGTATTCGGGACCCGGGCCCTTTTCAAACTTAAAGGGTCCTTCCTTTACTTCTGCCTCTCTTTTACATGCCACACCGCAGGCATGGCATGTCTTTTTGCCGGTCAGGATTTTTTCACTGTATACCACCGGACCGATCTCATCAAATAGGTCCCATTCGGTCTGCTGCCAATTTTTCATGGGAACGTCGCCGGCAATGATGCCGACATCCATATGCGAAGCCGTCCCAAATGCGCGCAAGGCCTCTATGGTGATATTGCCGTCATACACCTCTTTTAGTTCTTCTCGGAGGTTTTTGAGTTTATCCGGGTGGGCTGCTTCAAGCTTGCCGGTCCCTCTGACAAAGATGGCTTTGAGTTTCTTGGCACCCCATACCGCCCCCACGCCGGTGCGTCCGGCCGCATGCCCCTTCTTGTTGATCAGCGATGCGAACCTTACCAGATTTTCACCGGCGGGACCGATGGTTAAAACCTGGCCTGACTTTCTTGATTCACCCTTGTAATCAGCGATGATTTCATCGTTGGCGGTGTATGCGTCCATACCCCAATATTTGTTGGCATCCCTTATCCGCACCGTGTCATCATCGATGTAGATACAGGTCGGCTTGTCAGCCTCCCCGGTCACCACCATACCATCATAGCCGGCAAATTTCAGTTCGGCACCGAAGTAGCCACCGATGTTGCTGTCCCCCCATAAACCGGTGAGCGGTGATTTGGTGCCGAGCGTCCACCTGGCCACCGCGTCCATTTTCATACCGGTCAAAGGACCGGTCATGAGTACGAAGGGATTATCGGCGGAAAGGGCATC
Organism: Desulfobacterales bacterium; assembly: GCA_049698595.1. Taxonomy (GTDB): domain Bacteria; phylum Desulfobacterota; class Desulfobacteria; order Desulfobacterales; family JAFDCJ01; genus JAFDCJ01. Next base: position 3,953 of record JBAVYC010000665.1, read on the forward strand.
AAATTCGGGCGTATCCTTTATCAGGTCCAGGTAGATGCGAGTACTGAAGCCGAGGCCGCCGATGTACTCTCGGGCAAATTTTGAATCAAGGGGTTTTGTTTCGATATTGCCGGATGTAAGATCGATATAAAGTATCTTGCCTGCGTAACCGCCCATGTTGAACCCTCCTAGTAAATATTATATTCAGCGTAGCCGTTTTCCTCGAGATACTTCGGATACATGGCATAAGAAGGCTTAATTGCGGGAAGAAGTTTCAATATTTTGGGGATGGGACCTTTTGCTATCATCTGCTTGCGTGTCAGGGCTGCCATTAAGTTCACCTTGCCGAACCAAAACTTGTGAGCGATGTCGGCACTCATGGACATGTCAACGATTTCCTTTGTTTCCCTGTCGCCGGGCCTTACATCGACGCTATCGCCGGAACAGTCGACTACGATCACAACATCCGGATCACTGTATCTGAACCGGACGATAAGTTTTGAAGCGAGCAGCTTATCTGCTATCACCGGTGTATCAGCCATGAGTCTGAAAAAACCTGCGAGCATTTTTTCAAAAGTTTCTGAATCTTTAAATAGTCCCATCAATATCCTCCTTAATAATGACAAATGGATTAATAAGCGTTTTTTAAATGCAGCAATATTTCTTCCGCGACGACCTCACGCGGGTTAAACCAGCTGGTACCGTCATTAACCGCGTACTCGGCAAGCTCCGGCAGACCCTCCTCCGGAACGCCAACATCCCGGAGCCTCAGGGGCAATGCACCCATCGCATTCAACCTTACGGTGAGACTCCTGACGGCTGCGATGGTCTTTGCGGCCGAATCTTCAACTGACAGACCGGATATTTCTACACCCATGAAAGGTGTAAGTTTGGTAAGTTTCTCTTTGATCTCATCAAAATTGTATTCCATGCCGTGAGTCAAGAGTATGGCGTTGGCGATGCCATGGGGTACATGATAAAGCGCCCCGGTGGCGTGGGCCATACCATGCACGCAACCTACCATGGAGTGGGAAAATGCAGTACCGGCCAGATTGGCCGCCACCAGCAGGCTGCCGCGTGCCTCCAGATCCTCCCCATTTTCCGTGGCCTGCAGGATGTTCTTGAAAATGAGTTTTACCGCTCCGGCGGCAAAGATATCGGAAACAGGCGAACAGCCTGTGCCGACGTAAGCCTCAATGGCATGAGTCAGGGCGTCCATGGCTGTAGATGCGGTCAGGCCCGGCGGCATGGAGGTCGTCATCTCCGGATCGAGTACAGCCAGACTGGGAAGGAGAAATTTATCGCTAAAGGCCAATTTTTCCTTGTTTTTCTCATCGTAGATTACTGAAACCATGGTCACCTCGCTGCCCGTTCCGGCGGTTGTAGGTATGACAACCAGGGGGTTTAACGGCCGGGTAAGGGTATGAATTCCTGAGTAATCCTCTACCAGATCACCGCCTTCTGAAATTAAAATGTTGGCAGCTTTAGCGGTATCAATGGCGCTGCCCCCACCGATGGCAATCAGGCCTTGAGCACCGGACGATTTCGCCTGCTCGGCGCATGCATTGACCGTCTCAATCGCTGAATTGGGCGGCACGTCCAGGAACTCACCAGTAAGCGTGATGCCTGCTGATGTGAGCCCATCCACCACCTTTTTTACAAGGCCTTGATCGCTAATGACTTTATCGGATACGATAAAATATTTTTTCACCCCTAAGGCATCAAGTTCAGCCTGGAAATCCGATGCAATCCCCACACCGTATACCACCTTGGTCGGGTTATAGAACTCAAAAAATTCCGGCAGCATGAGGTTCCTCCTTGTATGAAATAAATGGGTTCTGTCCTATCCTAAAAAATCGGAAATAAAGAAGATTTTTAGGAAAGATAGTTATCTTGTCGATTGCGCAATGTCAATAACCTTTAAACCGCGTTTCGCCGGAAGCCCGACAACCGGGGCGATGATAATTGCCCATTCATTGCGAAACTCGAAAGGGAGTTGTTGCAGTGTTCGGCTCATGAAAAAAATAGGGGAAAGGCTTGACAAGATGACGCAATGCGTTAGTTTGGATTTAATATTACATCTAACACTGAATTCAATTCATTAAATCAGGAGGAGCTGGGCTCTCCTTGAAACGAACCTATGGTCCTCTTAGCGCATTAATTTCAAGAAAGGATGATGAAGATGGACGGTCAAACATTACAAAAATTAGGTCGCCAAATTGTATTGGATGAAAAAGGAAACCCGGAGATGCTATCTGCATTGTGGAAAGATAAAAGGGCTGTCCTGGTATTTATCAGGCATTTCGGTTGAATGATCAGCCGTCGGCAGGTTGCCGATCTAAATAAAAACATGAAGGCTTTTAAGAAAAAAAATGCTCAATTGGTGGTGATTGGCAACGGACCGGAGCATTTTATCACGCCTTTCAGGGAAGATACCGGATACAAGGGGCCACTATTCACCGATCCTTCTCTGGTAACTTATAAGATCCTGGATTTTAAGAAAGGTCTTGCCTCTGTGATAGGATTAGACCCACTGAAAGCCGGAATCCGTGCCCTGAGCACCGGTTTTTGGCAGAAGGGAATTCAAGGTCCTCCTCTGCAACAGGGCGGGGTATTGGTGGTTGGCCCCGGCAATATCACACACTATGTCTATCGCAGTCAGAAAGCCGGGGACCATCCACCAGCGGAAGAGGTACTCCAAGCTTGTGCGGTGTAACACCCATTGCAGGGTCATGATTTAAGGTCCTTATCGAGTTTTATCGGTTCGGGCCAGGGGATACTGGGCATGAGAAACGAAAACGATCTATTTTCCATTATTCTCCGCTGCCGGTGGATGAGCGAAGCTAGCTAACTAAAATTATGAAATTTTCACGCTACGACGTTACGACGCAACGAAATTTATAGACAGCGTGGCGTCGTTGCGGCGTTGCGTGAGTCAATTTTTGTCCAGACATGATTGATGTAATGACTTTGACGACACCCTGGATTCATGGGAAGTCTTGTTGATATTCGATTCCGATTCTGTTACGAAAAGATCTTGTAAATATTCTCGGTGTATCCATGTTCATCGAAACCCGAAAATCGATTCGGAGGTTACTTTATGAGCAAATATAAACCCTTTTTTTATCAGAGTGTGGAAAAATGTGTTGATGAAGTGATAAAAAGGGTCGGCAAGAAGATTGTTCTTGGCATGCCGCTCGGGCTGGGGAAGGCAAACCATGTGGCCAACGAGCTGTACAGACGCGCCGAGGAAGATCCGGGCATGAATCTTACCATAATTACAGCCTTATCCCTGGAAAGACCGACAGCGACCACCGAGCTGGAGCGAAGGTTTATTGAGCCCTTCATTGAAAGGGTCTTTGGCGGGTATATTGATTTAGCGTATGTCAAGGCTCTTAGAAAAGGAGCGCTACCGTCAAATGTCACGGTAAAGGAATTTTACACCAAGGCCGGTGCATACCTCAAAATCCGACATGTCCAGCAGAATTATATCAGTTCCAATTATACCCATGCCTACCGAGACATATTGATAAACGAGGTCAATGTGGTGGCCCAAATTGTCTGCAAGGGTACGATTGATAACAAGACCTATTTCAGTACGAGCTGTAACCCGGAAGTCACCCTTGACGTGGTCGACGGTATGAGAAATCTGGCAAAGGCGGGGAAAAAAATTGCCATTATCGCTCAAATCAACCAGAACCTGCCGTTTATGTATGGAGACGCGGTGGTGGAACCGGAGCTCTTTACCGATATTCTGGACCATCCCGACTATAACTTCAGGTTGTTCAGCGCCCCCAAAATGGCGGTGACCCCCACGGATTACGCGATCGGGCTTCATGCGAGCGCGTTAATAAAAGACGGGGGTACCCTCCAGATCGGCATCGGTTCCCTGGGGGATGCACTGTGCTACGGCTTGCAGTTGCGGCAGCAGCAAAACGATCAATACCAAGCCGTGCTGAAGAAATCTGAAATAGTGAATAAATTCAACAAGACCATATACAGTGTGGGCGGAGTCGAGGAATTCAAACAGGGACTGGTGGGATCGACCGAGATGCTGGTTGACGGGTACCTGCATCTGTTGAAATGCGGTGTTGTGAAACGAAAGACTTATAATAATGTACATATCCAAAGACTTATAAACGAAGGCAAGATCAAGGAAAAGATAACTCCTAAGACCTTGACCGTGTTGCTTGAAGAAAAGGTCGTAAGACCCAAACTCACCCGGAAAAACTTCCAGTTTCTTCAGGAGTTCGGTATTTTCAAGGAAGCGTTACACTTTGAGAAAAGTCATATTATTAAAGCAAAGCTCCGTATTCCGGCAGATTTGAACGATGAAAAGAACCTGGATAAGGTTGTTAAAACTTGCTTGGGTGCGAAACTGAAAAAAGGAATCCTTATTCACGGCGGCTTTTTCCTTGGGCCCAACAGTTTTTACGATGAACTAAACAATATGACAGAGGAAGAACGCCGGCAAATTCACATGACAAGCGTCCTCAACGTGAATCAGCTTTATGGAAACCGGTATGGAGACGAAGAACTAAAACTGCTGCAAAGAAGACATGGCCGGTTTGTCAATGCCTGCCTTATGGCCACGCTGAGGGGCGCGGTTTGCTCGGACGGACTGGAAAGCGGTCAGATGGTCAGCGGAGTCGGGGGGCAGTACAATTTCGTATCCCAGGCCCATGCCCTGCCGGATGGTCGCTCGATTCTAATGGTCAAGAGTACAAGGTTAAAAGGGAAAGAGGTCAGTTCAAATATCGTCTGGAAATATGGGCATATAACCATCCCCAAGCATTTAAGAGACATCGTTATCACGGAATACGGCATCGCCGACCTGAGGGCCAAGAGTGACAAGGATGTCATTGCGGCCTTGCTGAATATCACTGATTCCAGATTCCAGGATGAATTGCTGCAAGAAGCAAAAAGTGCTCAAAAGATTCCGGATGATTATCAAATCCCCGCCCAGTTCAAGAATAATCTTCCTGAGCGGATTGAAAAAAATCTGGCCCCTTTCAAGAAAAAAGGACTTTTCCCGCCCTTTCCTTTTGGCACTGATTTTACCAAAGAAGAGCTCGCCCTTGGAAAGGCGCTCCGGGGGTTAAAAGAAAAAATGGCCGAAGGTCTAGGCGGCAAGGCATCAAGTCTTGGCAAAGCCATGACGATAAGATCCGTACCGGAAAAAGCAAAACCTTATCTTCAAAGAATGCAACTGGATCATCCAACCACCGCAAAAGAGAAGATGATGCAAAAACTGGTTATTTACGCACTTACTTCCAGTGGTGCGATACGGTAAAAGGAGTTGTCATGTTAATCGATAGAAAAGATGGTATTCCGGATTTTGTCGTCATCGGGCGTAAGTACCTTAAAGTCGTTCATAGAAATCTTCCCACGCCTCTGTTGTATGAACAAATCATCAAGAATCGAGAAGGGCAGGTCTCCCATATGGGACCGGTTGTCGTGCGGACAGGAGATTTTGCGGAACGGTCTCTGACGGACAAATTCATCGTAAAAGAACCTGTCAGCGAAGAAAAAGTGCCCTGGGGTGATGAGAATAGGCCCATATCCGAAGAGCGGTTTAACAATTTGCTGTATCGGCTCCTAGCATACATGCAAAACAAGGAAGTTTATGTCCAGTATTGTTATGCCGGCCGAGATCCGGATTACCGGACCTCCATTCGATTCATCACAGAAACAGCCTGGCACAATCTTTTTGTGCGAAATATGTTCGTTCCGATTCATGATGTGGAAGACTTTGAAGCATACGATCCGGATTTTACGGTTGTGCATATTCCGGGATTCCATGCCATGCCGGAGGTGGACGGCACTGGTTCTTCGGCTTTCGTCATTATTAGCCTGGGACAGAAAACCGCATTTATATGCGGCACCCACTATGGCGGAGAAATTAGACAGGTAGTCTTTACCATTCTCAACTACCTTCTTCCGTTAGAGTCTGTTTTTCCATTGCGCTGTTCAGCTAATATCGGGCCGGATGGGGATGTGGCCATCTTTATGGGCCGGGGTGGAACCGGAAAGACTACCCTAGCGGTGGATCCGGAACGAAGACTTATTGGGGATCATGCCCACGGCTGGAGTGACAAGGGCTTATTTGATTTTGAACGGGGTTCCTATGCCAGGGTTATGAAAATTTCAAAGGAAGAAGAAACGGAAATTTTTGCGTGCACACGAAAATTCGGCAGTATTTTGGAGAATGTATCCATCGATTTGGAAACCCGGCGGGTGGATCTGAACGATGACGCCCTGACGGACAATACCAGAGCTGTTTATCCGAATACCCACATTCCGAATGCAGTTGTTGACGGTGTCTGTGATCACCCTCGGAATATCTTCCTGCTCACCTGCGACGCCCTGGGGGTCATGCCGCCGATTGCCCGCCTTTCACCGGAACTTGCGGTCTATGCCTTTTTATCCGGCTATACATCAAGATTCATTGAAACCGAATCCGGTCCCGTCGAAACCGATATCCGCTTTGACACCTGCTTTGGCGCCTCAGCATTGACATTGCCGGCACATGTTTACGGAAACCTGCTGATGGAAAAGATCAAAAAACATAACGTCTCCTGCTGGCTTCTCAATACCGGTTGGCTGGGCGAACCCAGGGGCGCCGGAGAGCGGATAAACATCGCACAAATCCGTAAATTGGTCTATGCGGCTGTTTCCGGCAAGTTAAATGACGTGGCTTATGAAACCGATCCGATTTTTTCGTTTGAAATACCCGAAGAATGCCCGGGAGTGCCGGCGGCAATTCTCAATCCTCGCAGGATGGCCAAAGACCAGGGAGAATACGAATTGCGGGCTGTTCAGCTGGCCAGAAAGTTTATGGAAGACTTTGCCCGGTATGAAAATGAAATGCCCGAAAATATGCGCACCATGCTTTTAGATGTTCTCTCCCTCGACGATTCGTTCGATATGCTTGAGGAGTTTCGCCTCTCCATATAGGGAACGCGAATTAACAAGATTTTTGACTGCCATTACTTGAAAAGACACGCGGCAGCTTTTTCCCCAAGACGGCAACGTCCATAACAAACCCAAAAATAAGTTTTTGAATATCCAGGAATAGGAATAAACTGTGCCGGTATAGGGCCCAGATATCTTTCATGACCAACTTGAGGAGGCGCAACCGAATGACATCATCCAAAAAGGTGGTAATGGCGGCCCAGACCATATAATCATCCCGATTGAAGGTGGGATCGATGTCGGCCAACACCCCTTTTAACGTTACCAAGGCCTTCTCATACAACAACAGGTCGGCGGAGAAGATGACCCCCTGGTAGGTAAATTTCTCAAACAGAAACTCAATGATCGAAAGAACCCCCATATCCGGTCCTTTAAGGTTGTTTATGGCCTCATCAATGATCGCCTTGATCTTAGCACTCATGGCTTTGCTCGACGAAATCTGGCCTTTGGTAATCATGTCCGCCGCGTAAAAAACCGCCTTGGCGTTGCCCATGATAAGTCCCAAGGTCAGGAGCGCCATGGTGAATCGTTCCAGTCTCTGCAAACGGCCGAGCATCCCCCAGTCGTAAAATATGATCTTGGGGCGTTTGCCTTCGAAGTTATAGGCCAAGTTCCCGGCGTGGGGATCACCGTGAAAGATACTTTCGCTCCTCATATCCTGAATAGGCCGCAGAATGCAGATTTTGGCCAGGGTCGCGGCCAAGCGTCTTTTTTGCCTTGGCGAAAGATGTTCCACATCCGTAATTTTGGTGCCATCGATCCGGGACATGGCGGTCATGGACGGGGAAGATGCGGGCAATCTTTCAGGTATGGTCAGTGTGGCATCCGAGCCATAATAGGTTCGGGCCGTATCCAAATTTCGTTGTTCCGAGACCAGGTCCATCTCATTTTCGAGAAGCCTGCGGACCTGAGAAAGATTTCCCTTGAAACTGAATTCTCCCAGTCCCCATTCTTTTTGGCGTCTATCCAAAAAACTGACGAGGCGGTCTAATAATACCAGCTCGCCAGGCATATACCTTTTGACCTTGGGCTTCACCATCTTAAGGACGCCCTCCAAGGTCCGTCTCCCTTTGCTAAGACGCACTTGAGCCGGAACAACCGCGCAGACACTTGCCTCGGCCAGAATCCGTTTCTCCGGAATGACGCCGCAATCAGGGCCGAGCGATTTTATTTCTTTGGCTAATACCGGCTGTAGCCGGCCGTAGGTAACTGTTTTTATGTTGTCCTCCAAGCCGATCAGAGCTTGTTTGAATTCCGGGTCCAAACCGGGGCTGCGGCAAATAATCTGGCCCAGCTTCTGCAACGTCGGCATATCCTTTACCAGGGTATACAACCTCTCACCTAAAGGGGCGGAATGGGGAAGGCGAAGCTGATCCACGATTTTTTCAGCCAACCTTGTCAGGGGCAATCCCGACATCATAAAAATCGTTCCTTCCAACACGACGGCCTGAAACTTGGCATACGAGGCTGGCAAAAAGTTTTGCAGACCGGTCAAAAGCACCATTTGGCGTACCGTATGGTCCAGGGTTCCCCCTGATTTAGCCTGTTTGAGAAGATCCATCGTCCGCAGGCGCATGACGGTGACGCCTGGCTTGCGGCCATTTATGGGTGTCAACACATTCAGAAAATTGCTCGCTAAAGATACGCTTTCGCCTGATACAGTCGGTTCCGGGTGATTCATGCCGTTGTTTTTTCCTCCGCTTACACGTTCTTTTCTTTTTGGACCGATTTGCCTTTCTTTTTCAGTTGCCTGACTTTAGGATTCGGCTTTTTGACCTTCTTATTGTTAAGTCTTTCTAATTTTTCCACTTTTTTGGTTAAAGCGTCGATTTTGGTTGCGAGATTAACCACCTGTTCCTTGGTGGCCAGATTCATTAGGTTAAGGGTCTGATTGATTTGTTGATCAACTTTGTCCCCTATCCATTTCTTTAAGTCGTCGGCGCGGCCCGTAATGTCTTTCTTAAGTTTACTGCCCTCGGATTCGGAAAGTTCTTTGTCTTTGACCAATCGGTTGACCAATCTATCGATCTCATCTTCGGCCATAGTCAGCCCACTCTCCCAGAGTGAAACGTATTTCTTGCCATAGTCCACCAAGGTTCCGCCACCCTTGCGAAGCAACTGGATCAAGACACTGGACACCACATCGCCGTTTTTTATTTTTTTATCCCGGGCCAGGATTTGGGAAATAGTCGCTGAAGTCAGGTCTTCGCCCGTCTGGTTGTCCACGACGGAGATCTCTTGACCGGCCTTGATCAACGCTGAAATCTGGTCCAGCTTTATGTATTTTTTATCTTTAGTATCGTAGAGTTTGCGATTGGCATAGCGCTTAATTTTGTGCATAGCTTCCTCCGATCAAAGCCGACGGCCACGTTCTTGGCGCTTGGCATAGAATCCAGTTTGCGGGGCATCAACAAAACTAATATAACGCATTGCGTTATATTGTCAAGTTTTTTTCAGGCATTCAGCGGTTACGATAAAAGTATTTCTCACGACCAGTCGGTTCAAACGGTTGCCAGTCATCTTCCGGCTGAGCCAGGCGATTTGCCACTACCCAGAGCGAATGGGGGTTAAATGACATGCCGATGTGACTTCCCAATATCTCAACACTCTCGCATTGACGATTATTGTGTTTATCAAGATCTGAACTTCTCCAGGTGATGATGCCATCGGTTTTTGAATAGATCGACGTGGTCGGCACCGGCGGTGGAATTTGACACCTTTGGGGTTGATAGTCAAACCTTTTGCCATGGTCCGCACCATTGATGCGCTTATAAAGCCACATTACATTACTGGCATTCTCGATGTCCGCATACGGGCTACCGAGCGTGATTACAAATCTGACCATATGCGGGTACATCCGAGCCAATTCGCAAGCATAGACCCCGCCAAGGCTTTGTCCGACAAGGCTGATTTTTCCGTGTTTTTCAAATAGCTTGGAAACCCACCAGACCAAGTTCCCACCGATTTCGTCGGAATAGCCATAATTTGTTCCCTGCTTCCAACCGGATGTTTTGTAACCGCATCTATTCAGATACATTCGCATTGCCTTGGTGGTTAGATCATTCGCCAGGAAACCCGGAATAGCCATCACCATATGACCATCTCCTTTTGGGGCCAGCGACAAGACAGGTCGCGCAAAGTAGTGAGCACCCATCTCCCAAGGTGTTCGCGCGAATTCAAGCATCAAAAGCGTTTTTGAGGGCGGTTTGACGACCGCCATGTGAACCGGTTTACAAATGGTTTCAGTCGGTTTTGCCGGCTTTCGGGTCCTGGAACCGGCAACCGCTGCAAGAAGCGCATCAAGCTCCTCCTGGAGACTGTCGGGGAAAGTTTTCGCATTCGGCATTGTGTCAGGACAAGAGGTGGTGCAAAAGGTCATTTTCCCAAGGTAGCTTTGGACATTGATAACCGGTCCGTTCCCGTCCATAATCGGTGAAGATCCGATAGTGAATAAAGCCTTTGCGCCCGCAAAGTAGATGGGAACCTGTGGACCCGGAACATTGGCTATCATTAAATTAGAACGAAATGCAAACCGGCTTGTCGGAACGGTTTGAGCCGTAACCCGCGATGCAAGCGTTGTAATCGCAAACGGAATGTATTGGTTATAGTCCGTGAGTAGATCAGCATCGATAGCCTTATGGTATGCCTTGGACTCTCTGATGCTTTTAAAAATTGCGTCAAACCGTCCCATGGGGTCATTTAAGTTCGTTGCCAGCGAAACCAGGGCGCCGGCCAATTGCCTGCCTGTTTTGCGCTTTTTTTCACCGGACCAAATCGAAATCGGCGCTGTTGCGATTAAAGGCTTACGCGGTAGTTCCCCCTGTTTCATCAGGTACCGTCGCATGGCCCCTCCGCAAATCGCCAGCACCACGTCATTGACTGTCGATCCCGGGATAGCCTTCTTAATATTCTTAATCGTATCCAGTGAAAACGTCTTTACCGAGATGTTGCGATTTCGGCAAACCCTGCCGTTAAATAATGTTTTCGGAGCTGAATAAGAAAAAGGCGGGAGCCCCATCTGATCGATAACCAGTTTAGCACCCGCGCGAAAAAATGATTTTGCGGTACCGGTAAAAAGCCGGGTTAATTTGAAAGGTTGAAATATCAGTGAAAAATAGGATCTAGCCAACAGCTCAAGTTCACTTGGAATTTTGTCAACTTCCCGGGATTCCTTTTCAAGGGGGGTATTGGCGGCTTCCGGTTGCAGATCAAACATTACGGAAAAAATACCCCCGCCCGAGCGTCTATCAACAATGGAATGATGTATCTTTTGGATGATGGCCAGGGATCCTTTTGGAACATCGGCGACATTATCCAGATCCTTGACGAAGTAAAGTTCCCATAAAGGTCGATTCAGATCGAGAGGACGTCTAACCAATCTATTATACAGTGCCAATAATTGTTCCCAATCGCCCGGCTTGGGCAAGGGGATATATCGAAGGTGGTAATCGAGGTCAAATTCGGGATCCATTGCCATATATGGAAGATCAAGTTCAAACGGGACCGTCACGAGTCGTTCACGGGATGTTTTTAATAAACTCAATCGAGATTCTATAACCTTTCGCGCTGACTCGTAACTAAAACCATCCGGAGCGGTCGATGGATCAACTATTATCATTCCGCTCATATGCATGGGGGTTTTAGGTGATTCCGCAACCAGAAACGAGGCTTCCGCTGTGCTGAGTTGTCTCATTTATCCTCCAGTAATATAAATTCAGACCTCGTTATTTATCAAATAAAAGTGACCGTAGACCTTGGTTTGTCCATTATTGGCCTTATTATAACGCTACGCGTCATTATTATCAAGATAAATTGAGTTTATTCTAACATCGAAAATCTGGTCCTCTGGGCCAGGATTCTTTACTATGAACCCTGAACCTTTTGTATGAAACTTCATTATGCAAGAAGGGCCTCGTGTGAAACTACGCCAAAATGGCATAGTTTCTTTGATGATCAGACCGGCTGTTTTTTTAGCCGGAGGCCGCGCTTATATGAAACTTCATTTCAAAAGTAGGTGCTGGTTCTATTTTGGGCCACGTTAGATTTTGTAGGTTGGGTTGGGACTA
>JBAVYC010000666.1:0-13037 GCA_049698595.1 Desulfobacterales bacterium
ATTATGATCTATCTTCCGTCCCGAATCCCGTTGCTGATGTTATCCGCCACCATCGGAAATGGCGGGCAGATTGCCGCCTGGTTGTCGTCGGTTCGCAACAAACGTTGCGCGGTTATCGAAGAAACCATTCGCCCGGTCCCATTATTCCCGCTTTTCTTTCATCCAACGGGTACCTTGCTGCCGCTGACCACACCGGATAATGCGGAAGCACGGCCGCAGCTTTACAAAAAAGTCAAGCAATACATCAAAACCAGGAGACCTCGAAACTTCGAGCACTATCGCAAATTACCACCATTCGGTGATATCTTGCGGATCCTAAAACGATATGATCTTTTGCCTGCGATTTTTTTTCTTAAATCTCGGGCCGACTGCGATGCGGCGCTGAATTCGTGTCGTGGCAATCGAGTATTGGCCTCCGGGCAGCAGAGACTCAACCGGGAAATAGCAGCGTATATTCAGCATACACCGCACATTGCCACCCATCGCCAGCGCTGGCATTTGGAAAACCTGGCTGTCGGTGCCCATCACAGCGGGCAGCTGCCTTCCTGGAAACTGATATTGGAAAGACTGATGACCGCAGGTCTTCTTGATGCCGTTTTTGCGACCTCCACGGTAGCCGCCGGGGTGAACTTCCCTGCCAGAACGGTTGTATTTTTCAATTCGGATCGATTCAACGGTAAGCATTTTATGCCCCTGACCCCCACCGAATTCCATCAGATGACCGGCCGAGCCGGCCGCAGAGGTATGGATAAGATCGGATTCGCCCTCGTGGTGCCCGGTAAGTTCATGGACGTGCGGTCAATGGTGAAACTGCTTTCCCGGCCGCCGTCTGATGTGATCAGCCAGATTAGAATCAATTTTTCAATGGTGCTGAATTTGCTGCTCTCCCACAACCCCGATCAAATCGAAGAACTTTTGAGGAAATCATTTGCAAACTATATGATCATCCGATCGAAACAAAAAAAAGGTGTTTCAGATGGTCACAAATATCTCTGGCAAAATTTTTTGCGCCATCTTAAATTTTTAAAGAGCACCGGTTTCGTAACCGCTGAAAATGAATTGACCCGGGATGGGCAATGGGCCAGTCAACTGAGAGTGGATCAGCCGCTTTTAATCGCAGAAGGGTTTCGACGTGGGGTTTTCCCGCAATCGGATCCTGATATGCTTGCGGCCGTGATTGCTAGTTTTGTCAATGAACGTGAAGTCGATGAGAGAATAAGCAAAAAAAATGTTCCGGATTCGCTGGCAGATGCGTTTTCAACGGTGACCGGAGCCTTAAAACCGTTTGCCGCCAGGATGGCCCAAGGTAAGTTCGATGTTCGTCCCTTGCAGTTGCGGCCGGCGGCCACGATTTACGCCTGGGCCCGGGGACAATCCTGGGAGATCGTTCTGAGAATCGCAGATATGGAGGAGGGGGATCTGGCCATGCTGATCGTCAGAACCGCCGACAACCTGCGGCATATTCGGGGTCTGAAAGAAGTTTTCCCAGAAGTGGCGCAAACCGCGTCTGCAGCCATCGATAAGATCATGCGCGATCCGGTGGTAAATGAATATTGATTCCTGACCGCTTTACCATGATTTTTCCTATTTTTTCAGCGAGTTGATTCAGATTGAACGGCTTTTGAATGAAACCGTCGCACCCTCGATGGAGAATCTTGCTGGCCTGGCCGTTCACACTGTAGCCACTCGAAAGCAGAACTTTGATGTTCGGGTTGATGGCTCTGAGACGATCAAAGGTTTCGCCGCCACCCATACCGGGCATAATCATGTCCATAATGACCAGATCTATTTCATCCGATCTTTTCTGAAATATATCAAGTGCTTCGCGGCCGCTCAAAGCAGAAAGCACCGTATATCCCAATTCTTCCAATAATTCACGCCCGACATCAAGGATCATTTTTTCGTCATCAATCAAAATAATGGTTCCAGTGCCTTTGAGCATCGCGGTCGGCACCGTTTTTTCCCGGACAGCCTCCTTCTCCGATGCCGGTAGATAAATCGTAAAGGTGGTACCCTTTTCTTTTTCGCTGTGCACATCGATGTAACCGCTGTGACTTTTTATGATGCCGTAGACGGATGCCAGTCCCAGACCGGTTCCCCGGCCCATTTCCTTAGTGGTAAAAAACGGCTCGAATATCCTTTCCCGGGTTTTCCGGTCAATGCCCACACCGGTATCGGTAACCGAAATTTCAACGTACTTTCCGTGCTCCACCTTAAACGGTTTGACGTAGCTGCTATCCAGCATGACGTTCCGGGTCTTAAGATAAATATCACCGCCGGCGGGCATGGCTTGCCAAGCATTGACATAAAGGTTTAGCAGGGCCTGCTCGATTTGGCCGCGATCTACCTCGACGGCCCAGATTTCGTCATGAAAAACGGTGTGGACCTGTATCTCTTTTTTGGTCCGGGCGAAAAGGGCGGAAGATTTTTCAATAACTTCGTTGAGATCGGTGGTTTTAACGAGGTATTTTCCTCGGCGGGCAAAACCAAGCAGCTGATTGGTCAGTTCGGTACCATTCTGAACAAATTTTTCAACGTTTTTGATCTTTTCATAGTTCGGATGCTCAGATTCGATTTTAAGCAACATCAAGGTTGCATTTCCCTGAATTCCCATAAGAATGTTATTGAAATCATGGGCGATACCCCCGGCTAGCGTTCCAATGGACTCCATCTTTTGCGCTTGCTGGAGCTGGGTTTCAAGGAGGTGATTTTTATACTCCGTCTCTTTGCGTCGGGTGACATCACGCAACATCCCCCTAAATCCTGCCGGTTTCCCGTCTTTATCGGTGAGCAATGAAATCGAAAGCTCAAGGGCCGCCCTACTGCCGTCTTTTCGGATCACATCATAATCGGTTACATCTTCGGGTCTTCCCGTCTGTTCGATCTGCTCCATAATGCGGGAGATTTTCTCGGCGGTGTCCGGGGTGGTGTAATCGCGGGAATTCATGCCCAGCAATTGGTTGCGGGGATATCCCAGAATTTTACCGAAGGCCTCATTGGAAAATGTTAGATTTCCTTTACGATCGGTTTCAAAATAGCCTTCTTCAATGCTTTCCAGAATGGTCCGATATTTCTCCGAGCTTTCCCGCAGCGCGTTATCTGCTTCGCGGCGTTTATTGTAGGTGTATTGAACATGGGAACCAAAAATGGCAAAAATGCACAAAACCAAAATCCGCGTCCATACCTGGAAAAGGTCAGGTCCGAGGATGATTTGAAAAATATTGGCTTCCGGTGCCAAAAAGAAATACATAAAGGATTCACAAACCCAGTAGAAGGCGGCCAGACCAATTCCAGTGACGACCATCGATTCTGTGATGGTTTTTTTAACTTTATTTTTCATTGTGTTTTCCTTCGTGTAACTACTAAAGAATATTAAAAAATCACTTAGGTGTCAAATTAAAAAGGGCGGCAGTCGCGAGGTTTGTCGACGCAAGCCGGCAACGTTGCTTTTTCCTCGAATTTCCAGTATCATAAAACCAAATGACAGCTAGGCCGGATAATTTCTTCTATTCTATCGGTGGGCGCTGAGCCTGTGAACACTTACAAAAAGCCTGACTGCCCGGTTGATTGCAGTCCGAAATACGAGACCCTGCTTTTCTCTCTGCTGGCTGTCGTTGTCATCCTGATTTATGCCGATACCTTGACCACCCCTTTTATTTTTGATGATATAGCCAATATCCGTGACAATCCCCATATCCGGGTGACTTCTCTCAGTCTGAAAAATCTAATCCGGGCCGCTTTTCAGAGTCCGGAATCCAGCCGCCCGGTTGCCAATATTAGTTTTGCGCTCAACTATTATTTTAATGGGTTCAATCTCGTCGGTTTTCACCTGGTAAACATTATCATCCACCTTGCCGGCGGTTTTTTTCTGTATCTTTTTTCAAAAGCCACCTTAAAAACACCTGGATTGCGTTGCCGATCTGGAAAATACGGTTGGATACCCTTTTTTACAGCGTTTATATGGATGGTCCATCCGCTTCAAACCCAATCGGTTGCCTACCTGGTGCAGCGCATGAACAGTCTGGCAGCTATGTTTTATATATTGTCGATGTTGCTTTATGTGACGTTTCGCCTGGATACCGACACCCGGGGCAAATGGCTGCCATTTGCAGGTTGTGTCTTTGCCGGCATTCTGGCCGTCGGTACCAAACAGATTTCCGCCACACTGCCGGTATTGATGATTCTGTATGAATGGTATTTTTTTCAAGAATTGAGTTTAACGTGGGTTAGACGCCATTTTCTGATTCTGAGCGTTATTTTGTTATTTTTAATTATCATTTCGCTGATCTATTTGGATTTTGATCCGGCTGTCAGAATACTTTCCGCTTATAAGCACAGAGAGTTTACCTTAATTCAGCGCGTCTTGACCCAGTTCCGGGTGGTCATCTTTTACCTCGGTCTGATGCTGTGGCCCCGGCCGTCAAGATTGAATCTAGATCATGATTTTGTGCTGTCCTACACATTAACGGATCCGGTGACAACCCTGATTTCAATGCTGACCATCACAGCCTTGATTGCGCTGGCGATTTTGACGGCTAAACGAGAACCGCTTCTTTCTTATGGTATCTTCTGGTTTTTCGGCAACCTGGCCATCGAATCGTCCGTTATCGGCCTGGAACTCGTTTTCGAACACCGAAACTATTTGCCGTCCATGTTTTTAATCCTGGCTATGGTTTCACTGGTATTTCGGTATGTAAAACCAACCTGGATAGGGATCGTCAGTCTCTGTGTGGTGGGAACGCTATTTACGATGTGGACATTTGAGAGAAACAGGGTTTGGATGGATGAATTGTCCCTATATCGGGATTGCGTAGAGAAATCCCCCGCCAAGGCTCGCCCGCATAATAATTTCGGCGCAATTTTATTGCGTAGGGGTCGTCTGCCGGAGGCTATCGATGAATTTCAGACGGCCTTGAGAATTAAACCGGATTATGCCGATGCGCACTACAATCTGGGCAATGCGATGGTCAAACAGGGTAGTTTAACAAAAGGAATTTACCATTTTTCCGAAGCCCTAGACCGTCAACCCGGCAATGTTAAAACCCTCAACAACCTGGCAGCGACGCTGGTGCTCCTGGAGCGCTACCCGGAAGCGATCGAGATTTTTAACAAAGCGCTCGCAATAAACCCAACGGACCCGGACCTGCACAGGAACCTTGCCTTGGTGATGAAAAAACAAGGCGACCTGCAAGGCGCCAGACAGCATTTTTCCAGGGTCCTGAAGATCAACCCTGCAAATGAGATGGCGCGCCGCAATCTGGTGGAAATCGAAAGTCAGATTCGGGAAGCGGTTGGCAGTCGCTGAGATTAGTCGATACCCTATTTGGATATCCCCAACGCAAAAACCCCGAATCTATACAAGAAATGGGGCTTTATAATTCAACCATGGCAATCTCCACAGGGTTTACCGTTGGTTTAAATGTGAATAATTGATTTTCACTACCAGATTTGATATTTAGATGTCAAATAGATTTGTTCAACGGGACCGCCACGACATAAAGAGCGATGCAACCAGCTTGATTATGACCGCTATTTGTCAGGACTATATGGATTTAAGGTGGATGAGCTGTTTTTAATGGGGAAAATCTTTGAAAACAAAAACCGACCGGTTGAGATGTCGCAGGTTGAACAATCTTTTGAAAAGCATAGTAGATAATCTTTTAGCAATGAGCAAGGGGGGCAGAAATGTTTGGAATGGAAATTAATGAGACAACCAGGCTTGGGATAGGGATCGCATTTATTTTGATTGGTTTTTTAGGTTTATTAATACCATTATTTGTTTATCGGATAAGCATCAATGTAGCCGGAATGAGGGAAACGATAGACGCTATGCAT
This sequence comes from Desulfobacterales bacterium, assembly GCA_049698595.1. Lineage (GTDB taxonomy): Bacteria > Desulfobacterota > Desulfobacteria > Desulfobacterales > JAFDCJ01 > JAFDCJ01. The sequence continues at coordinate 5,836 of JBAVYC010000666.1, forward strand.
GGCATGATTAAAAATCATATTGATGCAAACAAAATAATTGAATTAAATGATCTTGTAGAAAAGCATTAAGGCTATTTACAGTATGCAGCGGAAAAGAGGAAAAATCAAAAATGAGCGGGGCGATTCACAACGAACCGCCCCAACATTGAGAAGGAGTATATGAGTCTCAGGCACCCCATGTGCCTTAATTTTAATATCGGCAATTTGTATCGATGGTTTAGCTTTAAATTTCAATTTTTCAGGATAAGCAACGTGAGCCGAAAGCCGGAGACTCTGGCCGGCTTCCTGGGATAACCATATAATAATACATCTGGTTTCGGCCGGCTTTTTATTTCCTAGGAAATGGGGTGCGTGGGGAGCGAATAGCCAGAAACGGTTTTAAGACCATAAAAAAGGGTTTACGCCAATCCACGCAAACCCTTGATTTTTATGGTGCCGGAGGCGAGAATCGAACTCGCACGGACGCAAGGTCCGGAGGATTTTGAGTCCTCTGCGTCTACCTATTTCACCACTCCGGCTTTGATCTGTTTATATAGGCAAAATTTAAAATGTTGTCAATAAGATTGCTTTACTATCTATTGGAAAGGGCCAAAATTTCTTTTCCGGAAATCTCTCCTTCCCTTATAATCCTGGGCATATCCTGCGTCACGTCGACTACCGTAGAGCCGGTGCCGCCTTTTAGCGGACCGGCATCCAAGACGATATCCAGCTGTTTGTTTAGTTGCGGGTCTAAATCATCAATGCGACGGCAACCGGGTCTACCTGATAGATTGGCGCTGGTGCCGGTAAGCGGGCTCCCGAGCGACTTGACCAGGGCCGCAGCCACCGGATGGCCGGGTAATCGGATTCCGATTTTAGCGGTTCCGGCCGTCAGATGATGGGGTACGGTGCCGGCGGCTTCAAAAACAAGCGTCACCCGGCCCGGCCAGAATTGCTCCATGATGCGAAACGCAGCTTTTGATACGAATGAGACCAGCCGTTCCAGCTGTATACGCCGGTCTATCAATATCAATATCGGTTTTTGAGAAGGTCGTTGTTTTATTTCAAACACCCGGTCGACTGTTGCGGCATTGAAGGCATCAGCGCCCAAACCATACAGGCAGCGGGTGGGAAATGCGATAACCCCGCCCTGTTTGATGACATTGACGGCGCGCTGAATTATTTCGGGATCGGGATGTTCATGATTTGTTTTATAAATTTTCAATTTTTTTGGCTTTTTTCTCAACTGACCGGGCCATCTCCTGCTTGAATTTTTCGAGTTTTCCGGCAAGTTGCGCTTCAGAAGTGGCAATAATCTGGGCCGCCAGAATGCCGGCATTGCGTGCGCCGGGTTTGCCGATAGCCATGGTGGCCACCGGAATGCCAGGCGGCATCTGGACCGTCGCCAGTAGGGCATCCAATCCCTGGAGGCATGAGGAATCAATGGGAACGCCGATCACCGGCAGCGTTGTGTGGGCTGCCAATACGCCGGCCAGATGCGCGGCATGGCCCGCTCCGGCGATAATCACTTTCATTCCCCGCTTCAAGGCCGTGGTGGCAAACTCCCCCGCCCGCTGCGGGCTCCGATGCGCCGATGCAACGGTCATTTCAAAGGGTATTTGAAATTTTTTCAGAACAGTTGCAGCCTCTAACATGATATCAAGATCGGAATCGCTACCCATCACAATACCGACTTTGGCCGCTTTGTTTTGTCTAGTGGAACCTTTTTTTACTGTTGCCAATGCAACCCCCTTTTTTGTGCCTGGTCTTCAAGCATTTGTTGTTGTTTGGTTAAGTTTTTTTCTGTCAGGAGTTACCACCCGGTTACCGTCGTTGAATGTAATCTTGGAAGGATAGCCCTGTTGTATCAAATTGTCGATATTTCTTTTTAGAAAATTTGCTCTATTCAGACACAGGATTTAAGTGGCAGTGGGACGGAAAGATGCCTGATGCGCCTCCAGGCCAAGTTCGATCAGTTTATCCATCAAGCGGCTGAAACTTATTCCGGCAACCTGGGCGGCCTGGGGCAACAGACTTGTGGCAGTCATTCCGGGAATCGTGTTGGTTTCCAGTACGTAAATCTCCCGGTCTTTGAGAATCATGTCGGTACGGCTGTAACCCCGGCAATAGAGTGCCCGATGGGCAATATTCGCATAAGACTGGGCCTGGCGGGTCAACTCTTCATCAATTCGGGCCGGACATATTTCCTGGGTGACGCCAGGGGTATATTTGGCTTTATAATCGAAAAATTCCCGGGTTTGGTCAGGTACGATTTCGATAATCGGCAGCGCTTCCAATTCCTTGTTTCCGATAACACCAGCGGTAAGCTCGGTGCCGGCAATATATGATTCGACCATCACGGCGCTATCGTAGGTCATGGCTTTATCCAGAGCATCCTGCAGGTCGTCGGCAGATCTCACGATGGACATTCCCACGCTGGATCCGCCGGCCACCGGTTTGACCACCAGAGGCAGGCCAATATGTTTCACACAGGCGTCGACATCCAGCTTGTCATTGCGGTCGTAAATAATATAAGGCGGCACGGGCAGGCCGGACTTTTCGTAAAGCTGTTTGGTGACCTCTTTGTTCATGGCGAGCGCACTTCCAAGCACACCAGAACCCTGATAGGGAATTCCGAGTAGATCGAGCAACCCCTGCACCGTACCGTCTTCACCATACGGTCCGTGAAGGATAATCAATGCGACATCGATCCCCGCAGCATCGTTGACCAGTCGGTCCAAGTCGGTTTTGGGGTCATATCGCAAGATATGGTATTTGTCTTTATCCAGGGCCTCATAAACCTGATCACCGCTTTGAAGCGAAACTTCACGTTCGGAAGAAATGCCTCCGGCAAGAAGAGCGACAGTAAGTTTTTTCATGGCGATTGATCCTTTTTATTTGTTTTTCCCCGGGGCTTCCAGCCGTTCTACCAGTTTAGCTGAATATTTCTGGGGCATTTCGAAATCGATGGGCATATTCCCCATGGCGTTTAGCTTCATAATGAGGAAATTCAATTTTTTTAAGGTGCGATATTTTGCGGCGGTATCCTGCATGCCGCTCAGGAGCTCTTCAGTGCGCTTAATTTCTTTTTTTAATTCAATTTCGGCGGGCAGGCAATCCGCATTTTTTAATATCTTATAGGCCAGTCGCAGTTCTTCCGCCACATGGCCGTCATCTTTAAACACAAGGGGTTTGCCGGATCCTGTCAGATTTTCAAACTCGCCCTTTTGCTGAGCGCGGCGAATGCGTTCTTCTATTATTCGGTCAAATCCTGGAAACATATTTATTTATTCCATGAATAAGGGATTGGGCAAAAAAAATACTATCCCTTTAAATTCCCAACTTATTAAAACTAGTTATATCACATTTGAAAACGGTTTAAAATTATAAAAAGGGGTTGTCACTTCTTAACCCGAACGCTAAAGCATTGGTGGGACAAGCCGGCGGTCTTTAACCAATCTTGTAAGAAGCGCTAATTGGGTTGCTGTCTCAGACTTTTGTGACGCATACGAGGTCAAGAAATTATTTAATCCAAGGGTGGCGATGAGGATTAAGCGCTGGCGTCACCCAAAGTTATAATTGACCCGGACTGGAACAATTTGGTAAGGAAACGGACCGTTTGCTGTTGTAGATTTAAAATAATCTATTACCGTTTAATCGATAGGGATGCGATAAATATCTCCGGGGCGGATAACCGGAAACTTTCAAACACTTGAAGAAGGAAACACTGAATGAAAAAAATAGCCTTTGCCGGAACCGACGGAAGGACACTACTGAGTGCTTTAGTGACAGCCACTGCGACCAGCAATATTTATGATGAAGCTTTTAAAGGGCTCGTCATCCGGGGAACTCCCGCGATGCCTGAATTTTCTGAAATCATGAATTGGCCGGTGGAGTTTATCGCAACAAACAGCAATTCCGTTGAGGATTACACGTTTGCAATTATTGAGGCCTTGAGGGAAAAGAAACTTGACTATGTGATCCCGATGCCGGAAGCACTTTTATTTGAAGGTCTGGTAGATGCCGTCGAACAGGCCGGTTTCGGAGAGCATATCATCGGGTTGAGAAAATCAGGCGCGTTTATTGAGGGTGATAAAATAGAATGCAAAAAACTTTGCCGTGAGGCCGGTATTCCGGTGGCAACTTCCTGGGATGATGTAGACGCCAAAGATTATCAGAAAATACTCCAAACCTGTTTGAACTATATCCATACCTATGGGGGCGCCGTATTGAAATATCCATACAGCGCCGGCGGGAAAGGTGCGCGTATCATATCTAACTCCTGGGAAATCAAAGAAGTTTACGATGGATTGATCAAAGACTACAAAGGCAATTATAAAAAACTATTCGGCGGCAAAGGAAAGTGGCCGCTGTTAATTGAATCTTTGATGTCAGGGGTGGAAATCAGCTTTACAATTTTGGTGGATAAAAATGGAAATTTTCAAATTTTGCCGACCGCCATGGACTATCCGGAACGATTCGAAGGTCCCGCCGGTAAAAACAACCCCATTACCGGGGGCATGGGAGCCGTGTCGCCCCATCCCTTAGAAACGCCGGAATTAATTAAAATGGCAGGAGATGTCATTGCCGGGCCGCTGATTGAAGCGATGAGAAAAAAGGCAATTTTACGGCCCTGTGTGCTATATCCCGGCTGCTTTGTCTCATTGGACGCCGCCGGGCTGCCGAAGACCATCCGGGTGTCTGAAATTAATATTCGTCCCGGAGAACCCGAAGCGCAACCGGTCATACGTCGTCTACGAAATCTGGGGCCCCTTATCAAAGCGACCCTGGAGGGAAACCTAAATGAGGTTGAACCGGAAGTAAGGACCGATCAGCTGGCCATGTGTGCAGCGCTGGTGACGGGAAGGGGAGGGCCGGACGGCCAGAAAGGCTACCCCTGGTCGTGCACCCGGGGTGAACCCGTTGATATTGATTTTAAATACATGAAACGCAAAGGCATCCAGGTGATTCCGTCAGCCATGATGGGTTCGCCCCAGGACAACGGTTTTAAATCCGATGGAACCCGGGTGGCATTTTTAAACGCGAACCTGACTGTCAAATCCCATGAAAGCCGGGGTGAAGCCGCCGAACGATTCAGAAAGAAACTGCTGGACGCCATTGATCATGGGAAGATCAGGGTAATTCCCCGGGAGGACCCCGACGGCAATCGGTTGGATCTAAGGCGTGACATCGGTTTTCATTACCTGGAAGCGGAGAAAATATTTCCGAATAAAATCAAAAGCCCCTGATAAGGGGCTTTTAAAAAACCTGAATCCGGCGATAGATATTTTTTTTGGTGGCGATGCAGGGAGTTGAACCCCGGACACTACGGATATGAGCCGTATGCTCTAACCAACTGAGCTACATCGCCACAATCTTTACCTATTACAACCTTCGGTAAATAGGCTTTCTACCAATTAGGCGACACTTAGTCAAGTTGAAAAACGAATTTTGCGGCCGTTTGAGTTTTATTTCAGAAAAAAAACCCCGCTGAAATCAGATATCATTTCAGCGGGGCAATTCAAGTGGCAGCATTCAGGTACTTTGGTCCGCTTCAGGCGGCTCAGCCATTATTTTGCCATTATCAAAAAAATTTCATATTGAGGATCCATCCACCTCTATGGTGTATTCATCGAGGTTTTGCGGTAATTCATCAAACACAATCATAAAGGGGATCGATTTTCCGGTTTTGACCTTTAAGTTGGATTTCTTATCACCGAATCTGTTGTGCAAGCGTTTATTGATCGCCGCAATTTCCATGCCCGTGAGTTCTGAATCAGAGAGCAGATTGCCACAAAAAACAGTTTCGGTTTTTGCAAGTTTTCCGCCTTTTTGGTAAATCTTTCCCGTTACCTTGATGAAACTGCGCGGATGATCATAATCATTTTTGATCTTGCCATGGATGACAAAGCGCGGGTTGCCCTGTGAATCATTCACAAATCTGGCGGTAATGGTCCCCCCCATCGGAATTATTTTAAGGTTTCCGGCCATATCCTTCTCTTTCGGATTCAGCTTTTCACTTAAGTAGGGGATTTTCATGTCAAGGTCACTGAGATAAGGAATGTTAATATCGCTGATATAGGGAATTTTTATGCCCAGCATGTTGGGAACAATCAAAATGCCGCCTGCCAGAAAGAGAAGCAGCAATGCAACAAGAACAGGTTTTTTCGACCGTGACTTCGGCATCATCGCTGCAGGTGCCGATGGTGGGCCGTCTATTGTCCGTGGGACATCGGTGCTGTCATAGGCATCACTTGTTTCTAATAGTTCATCAGTGGCGAATTCATCTGTGGTCACAGCTCCCTGGAGCTCTTCCTCATCAAATTCTAATTCTTCCATACCGGCTTGATCAGAAGTACCTGTTTCATCGGAGGTCAGCAGGTTGGATTCCAGCTGTTCATCGGCGGTAGCACTGCCGTCTAAAAGATCTTCTTTCTCCTGGAGCTCACTCTCCAAATCAAAGTCAAGCTCAAATTCGCCTTCTTCCTTAGAAGCATCATCAGGGGCAGCATCCATTTCCAACGGAGACTCCAAATCCTCGTCTAGGGTATCTTCGTTCTCTTCCAGCATTTTATCTATATCTAAAAGCCCATCTACCTGATCCCCATCACCGGCATCACCGGAAACCGGGGTGTCGACGATGCCGCCAGCCGGTTCATCGATATCAAATTGCAGATCAAGTTCATCGGCGTTTCCGTCCTTGGCTGAGGGCTCCGGCGCTTCATCCGATTCGAGCATTTTTTCCAGATCGGAAAAATAAAGCTCATCATCTTCTTCTGCGGTAGCATTGGTGTCGGCTGCCTGCTCAAGCGCGTCGGGTAAATTTCCAGTTGGTTCATCGGATTCTGAATCTATTATTTCTTCCAGATCGGACAAATCGAGTTCATCTGCCATGTTTTCTTCATCGCCTGCAATAGTTTCGGACTCCAAATCTAAGTCAAAGTCTAAATCTTCCAAATCTTCCCCCGAAGCAGTCTCTGCTGACGGCGAATCATCGCTTTCAAGATTCAAATCCGACAAATCCAGTTCATCGGTTTCCTCCAGCTCTAAACCGGCCTCACTAATTTCAGTGTCTTCCTGGTCTTCAGCGTCTTGATCCAGCAGCAAATCGAGGTCCAGATCTTCAGAATCTTCCCCTGAATCAGTTTCCGCAACCGGCGGGTCGTCGCTTTCAAGCCCCAACTCCGACAGGTCCAGTTCATCGGCTTCCTCCAGCGCTAGAC
>JBAVYC010000667.1:0-2646 GCA_049698595.1 Desulfobacterales bacterium
AAATCCAGCACCAGTTCCTGCAGGTAGGTTGCCGGATCCCACTCAGCCCAGAAAATACTCAATGAATCGGCGGCAATTGCAGTGCCGCTGACTGTCAGAAAAAAAACGATTGCGAAAATAAATACACTACCTTTCTTTACCATGATACATCCTCCTTTTTGGCTTCGGGCTCACTCAAAAATAACTTCACATTTTGGACGCCGATACATCCCGTCCGGCTGCGTTGCGGAAGCTCGAATTATGCCTGATATTCCTGTGCTTCCGCGTCTTGCCGGCCGGGCGCCTCAACTTCCAAATTTGTGAATATATTTCTTCGTGAACCCTTGTTTGGTTAAATGAGCACGGTTGTGGGTCCAAATCAAAGACCCTCGCGAATACATTTTAAATGGATGTATTAGTTCATTGAATGAATTTTTTTACAGTAATAAGTCGTTTTGTCAAGATTTTTTTTTAGCTTAAACGGTGACTCTATTTATAGCATAACTTATTCAACATTTTGTTAATATTATAAATAATCCAAATATTGCTAAATTGAAGACCCGGTAATCGATACGAATAAAAGCTGCAGCCGTCTCTGCTTTTAATTTTTTATATAAATCAAATAAGCAAAACCGTTGATTTTTGTTTGACAGCAATGTCCTTTTCTTTTAAGTAATTTGTACAACCATGGAATTTCCAACCATATTACTTGAGTGCCAAAGGAGGTAAATCAAATGTTTTTATCGATGCACAATTGGATGCGGGCAGAGAAAATCGGGATCACCATCCGTCGACTGGCCCAATGCGGCTTTGACGCCATCGAAATTGAAGGTGAACCTGAAAAATATGATACCAAGGAGGTTCGCAATCTTTTAAACGAAAATGGGATTAAATGTTTTGGTTCGGTCAGCTTGATGTTTGAAGGACGCGATCTGATTCACGCCGATGGCGCCGTCAGAGCCAGTACGGTTCAATATCTTAAGGATTGCATAACAATGGTTAAGGAAATGGAAGGACGCGAGATGACTATTGTGCCTTCCCAGGTGGGAAAAGTGAATGCCATGGACACCCCCGAGCAGGAATGGGCTTGGGCCGTGGAAGGGCTTAAAGAAGTTTACGATCATTCCGAGAAGGCAGGCGTTGTCATCGGCATTGAGCCTTTAAATCGCTTTGAGACCAACTTCCTTAACCGTCACGATCAGGCCCTGCTGCTGGCCGAAGCGGTCGGCCCCAATTGCGGGGTTGCCCTGGATGCCTTTCATATTAACATTGAAGAAGCCGATTTATTTCAAGCGATATTAAATACCGGCGATAAACTGGTGGCCTTCCATGTTGCCGATAACAATCGCATGGCCCCCGGCATGGGCGATTATGATTGGGTGCGATTGATCACGACATTAAAGGCGGCCGGATATAATGATGCCTTGACGGTTGAATTCGTGGCCCCCCTCGATCGGACACCGGCCAATCCGTACAAGAATGCGCAGGCTGATGCCGAAGCCGAGTTGACCAAGGATCAGTTGAAATTCATCGAGGACCACGGCAGCGGTGTGCTCTCAGATGAATTCTACACCTGGCTGGTCAAAGAGTCGGCTAAAACCCTCAGAAATGCGATTAGCATGGCCCGAGCGAATTAAGACTTATTTTCCAACCCAGACATTCATTTAAAGCCCGCTCTAATTATACAGCGGGCTTTTATCTTGCTCTAGTCTGGATGCTGGAAGGCTTGGAAGCCAGGGGGCTGGAAGGCCTGGAAGCCAGGATGCTGGGATGTTGAGAAGGTGGGAAGGTATGAAAGCGGGAAGGTGGGATGGTGAGATGTTGAGAAGATGGGAAGGTGAGAGGGTGAGAAGTAAGAATACTTGGAATCTAGTAGGCCAGGAAGGTGAGAAATTGAGAAGGTAAGAAGGTGAGAAGCGATGCTGTTTGGAAGCTGGCAAACTGGGGCAGTGGAACGCGATGAAGCTCAGAAGCTTATGGTTTTGCTCGATTTTCTACATTTCGCCTCCAGGCATCCTGGCGTCTCAGCCTTCCAGCTTCATCGCATCCCAGCCTTATAGCCTCCCGGCTTCCTCGCTTCCCAGCCGCCCGGCCGTTTATTAACTTTTCAGCAAGAGTAATTGACTCAATCAAGGTATGGATCAAAAAAATCACAACCCTTTGATACTATTCGTTAATCCATCCCTGGGTACCAAAAGATATGCGGAAGAAGATAAGCTGAGGAGCTACCTCAGTCTCGGCACCCTGGCCGCTGCGCTTAGGAATAGAGCCTTTTTGAAGCGCTTTGCCGAACGACTGGGCAAGAAAGAAATTATCATCGATGCAGAAAATGACTATCCCGCCTTTGGTATCTTTGTATTGAATCTATCACTAAAACCAGGTCGGCGGTCTATCCCAGAATATTTCTCTGATTTTTTAAAACAATTCAGTCAAACTCCGCTCATGCTATGCATGACGGCAACTTCGGCTCACCTCGATGAGGCCGAAGAAATTGCCTGGACTGCTAAACAAATGGTGCCCGCTGCATTGCGCATTATTGGCGGACCGCATGTCTCCGTGGCAGCGGAAGATTTTTTAAACAAATCAGAATTTCAGGTGGCCTGTATTGGCGAAGGCGTTGAGACGTTATCAGAAATAGCACTACGGGTGTCTATCGTCGGAAATCCC
>JBAVYC010000668.1:0-11670 GCA_049698595.1 Desulfobacterales bacterium
ATTCGTAAGCCGAGATGAGCAGCCGGATACCAAAATATATAAAAAAGGCGCTGATTGAAATTAAAACGATTTGCCGTAGCCACCAGAATAAGGTTGACATCAAAGCCTCTCAGCGTTTCTGCCGCAGATAAGCGACACCTTCCGGGAATCCCTTCTATAAGCGCTAAGTTGTTTAGTAAACATACACAGGTTACATTTATGCCGTATAGGGTTGTTTTTAAAGATGAACGTCGAACATCGAACGCCCAACGTTGAACATCGAATACTGATGTCAGTCCGCTCCGTAATTTAAGTTCATTTGTTTTCAAAAATTCGACGAACCGCTGCGCGATGGGCCTAACCTATCAACGCCAGACTCAACCAGGGCAGATAGGTGATGATAGCCAGCGCAAGCAGCAAAATCGCGATGAACGGCAGTGAAGCGACGTAAAGTTGCAACACCGGCTTATCAAAACGCATGCTCGCGATAAATAGATTGATGCCCAGTGGTGGAATGGAAGCCCCGATTTCCAGGTTGGCAAGAAAGATAATGCCGAGATGAATCGGATCGATTCCGTAAGCCTCGGCAAGGGGTGTAAAAAGTGGGACCACCACGACCAGGGCGGAAAATATTCCCATGGTGCATCCGACAGCCAGAAGAAAAATATTGAGAACCACCAGGAAAAGAATGGGGTTTTCGATGTGGGCCTTGAAAAAATCCAGCAGTTGCATGGGGATTTCGGCATCAATCAGGTAATTGGTCAGACCCATGGCGGCGCCCAGTATGATCAGTAGCCCACCGACCAGAACCATACTTTTTTTCATGATTTCAGGTAGCTGTCGCAGTCGAATATCCCGGTAGATAACGACCTCCACCAAAAGCACATAAACCGCCGTGATGGCGGCGGCTTCACTGACGGCAAAGTAGCCGCTGTAAATACCGCCTAATACGACAACCGGCAACGGAAGTTCCCACAGGGTTTCTTTTATGGCAATGCCGGCTTCATTGAATTTAAATTTTGTCTGCGGGACATCGGTACGAACTGATCGATATACACTGAAAGCTGAGAGCAATACAACCAGCAATATTCCGGGCAAAATACCGGCGATAAAGAGGTGATCGATTCTAACCTTGGCGACGATGGCATAAATGATCAGCGGCAGGCTCGGGGGAAAGAGAAGACCCAGGGTACCCGAGGTTGTCAGCAAGCCCAGGGAAAAATTGTCCGAATAGCGCCCCTGCTTCATGGCCGGCAGCAGAATTCCCCCCAAAGCGATGATGGTCAGTCCGGTAGCACCTGTCAGAGCGGTAAAAACGGCACAGGTCACCAGAGCGATGACGGACAGTCCCCCGGGCAGCCAGCCCATGAGAGCATTTGACAGCCGGATGATTCGCTTGGGTGCCCCGCTCTCCGAGAGCAAATACCCTGCAAAGGTAAAAAGTGGTATGGCTACCAGCACCGGGGTGGTCGCCATGCGATGCATTTCGATGATGATGGCGGATATGTCAATCTGACTGTCGAAAAACAGGTAAAGGGTCAACCCGCTTATGACCACAAAAATGGGGGTTCCGATCAGCAAGAGGGCGACAGCAATGATGACAATCAGCAGAAAGATCATTTCTCTTCTTTGAATTCCTGTTTGAAATCATGCCTTCGAATTCTCGCAAATTCACTTAAAAATCGAACTGCAAATCGCAGGGTCATTAAGCCAAACGTCACAGGGATAATGATTTCTGGTACCCAGACAGGTAGTTTTAAAAAGGCGGTGCTACCCATCTGGGCTTCAAAAAGAACGAATTTGACAGCGGCCAATGTCAAAAGGCCACAAATAACAGCAGAGAAAAAATGTGAAACGAGGCGAATGTAATTGCTTTGCGGTCCGGCCAGCCAACGTGAGACGACATCGATATTGATATGTTTGTCTTCTTTGGTGGCAATCGCAGCACCGATAAAGCCCACCCAGACGACCAGATACCTGACCATCGAATCACCCCAGGATATTCCGGTGTCGAAAAAATTTCGGAGTACAATTTGAAAAAAAGCCGTTAGGATCATCATTGTCAACAGAATCGTGACAAAGACCTGTTCCACGCGACTGATTTTTTCATCTAATCGATCCCAACCATACATTGCTTACCTGACCCGGATAAACCGGAACCAATGCTTTTTCAGAGACCGCGCTCTGAAAAAATCGCCCCTGTGGGGCAGCTATGACACTGATTATCTAATGGCACAAATCAGCTCTAAGTTGTCAGGTAACGCCTACGGCGCAACCTGACCTACAGGCTCTTCAGCAGTCGCTTATTTGTACTTTTTGTGCCTTTTTGCGGCTATATCACTTTTTAGACTTTCGAAAATCCTTTAAATGTGCGATCACTTCATCCCTTACCTTTTGGGAGAAGCTTTTTCCTGTCTGATGCTCCATGGCATCGGCGGCTACTTTTTTAAATTCCCCGATCTGATCCTCGGACGGTTTGACGAGCTTGACACCATGCTTTGTCATTACCTTTATAGCTTCTTGATTCTCTTTGCGGATGACGAGTTTTAATTCGGCCATATATTCTGGACATAACTCCACAAGCGTTTGCTGCTCGGCAGGGGAGAGCTTTTTGAACACATTTTTCTTTACGACAACACCGCCGATCAAATACATTAACGGCACATCGGTCATATATTTTGTTTTGGTGAACCACTGAAGAGAAATGGCGCCGGATGGCGGCGCATAGACCACATCCACCAGTCCGGTTTGAAGACCCACCAGGACGTCGGGCAGTGAAAGGGGAATTGCCGATATCTTGGCCGCATCGAAAATTGCTTTGGCCATCGGTGCGTCCTCCCAGATCCAGACCTTTGCTTTTCTCAAATCATCTATTGCGGACATCGGGGCGGTGGACATCAAACGAATAAAACCGCCTTCGGACCATCCCAGCAATATGTATCCTTTGTCTGCAAACCCGTTTCTAAAAAAGGCGTCCATTTTCTCTACGACGTAATCCACCTCATCGTAACTCTCAAAAAGAAAGGGTATTTGAAACACATCCATCTCACTGAATATGCCCGACAGGCCGGCGGAGGTCAAAACGGCCCCTTGAATTTGTCCGACATGCATCTTACGACGCATATCTTTTTCATCTCCCAACACGCCGCCGGGGTAGATTTTGAACCGAACGCCATTGTTTGTCTTTTTCTTTACCGCTGCATTCAAATCATCGAATGTCTGTATCCAGGCACTTCCTTCCGGCGCCAAGGTGGCGATTTTTAGCGTGACCGCTTTTGAGACAGCGTTGCGGGGTGCAACAAGAAGAAATACGATCAGAAAAATCACGCCGATCGCTTTGATTAAATTCGGACTGCTCATTTGCATTTCTCCTAACGTTACCCGAATGTTGCCACATTGGGTTAGAAATATTCGTCTACCTGATCTAACATCTCTTTCGCCTTGGTGTGCGCCACGGAATTGAGCAATGTCAATTCCGGGGGAATATCCGCCGGGATTTCCAAAATTTTTTCCAGGATTGAGATGAAAAGCTCCCTGTCAAAGGCTTTTTTAGCGTAATAGTCGGCATAATAGACCCGGGCCATTAAAAATTTTCTGTCACCCAGTTCAATTGCTTTTAAAAAATGATCCCGCGCCCGGTCTAAATCTCCTCCGGCAACCCTGGGCCGGGATGCATCCAACACGCCCATGAAAATATGGGCACCCCCGTAATAGAAGGCTTCGTCCAGTTCCAGGACTTTTTTCATCATCATTTCAACCCGGGGAAGTTCCGCCATCGCCTCCATGGAACCCTGGTTCAGGCTGATCCAGCTTCCCCAACAGGAAGCCGCCCAGAATACGTACGGAACATCTTTTTTCCCGAGATCGGGCAGACGGGCTTCAAAATCATCAAAAGGTCCGGTTGACGGATTTTTAAAACCGTTTTGTTCCAGTGCTCTTAAAGCATAATCCTTGGCCCTGGCAAACAACGTCCTGGCGTATGCTTTGTCTTCATCCTGGATAAAGGCCGATGCATAGGCCGCATAGAGTTGGGCGGCGTTGATGAGCAGACGTTTATTGTCGGGCAGGGCTTCGACCATGCCGTCGATCAACATCAGATAGGCGGGCATACCCCGGCGGATCAGCATCAGGTCGGATTGTTTGTAGGAAGCTTTTGCCACGTCCTCAAGTAGCGACGCCGTGGCTGCCACCGTCATGGTTTTACTGGTTGCACAGGCCGTGAGCAGAGCAATGAGCAGAAAAAGCAATGAGATGCGTTTACAAAACTGCGTAGATGGCATTTGTTGACCTTTAACCTAAAATATACTGCCTTCAGGAAAAAATTCTGCAGTGTATATAGGGGTAAATCTGCAATATGTCAACTTCAGGCTTTATATTATCCGGAAAGCTCAATGAATTCAATGTTGTGTTTATTCAGAATGTAAGCTATTTATGAATGATTAAACCCGAAGGCTGCAAAAGCAAGGCTGGTCAACAGGACTAACCATTTTAATTAAGGCCAAAGCATGCTCGGGTAACACAGCGCTCATTTAAAAGGAGGACCCATGTTAAAAAGAACCAAAAAAGATGAAAACAACACGTCGTTTTCCGTCGGTGATACCGTGGAGGAAAAACCTGCCCCGTCTACCCTGCGTCCGGCTGTCAGTCAGGAAAAATACACCAGTGAAAAAAACACCACCATCGGGGCCGGGATTACCATTGAGGGCAGCATTCGTGGCAAAGAAAATCTGGTTATCGAGGGCGCCATGAAGGGCAATATTGAAATGGGTAAGCATAATTTTTCGATAGGTCCCAACGGGCGGATTGATGGCGAAATCCATGCCCAGGATGTGAGCATCAATGGCCAGTTTACGGGAACCATTAAAGCCTTGGGAAAAGTGGCTGTTACCAAAGCGGCGGATTTCAACGGCGAAATCAAAGCCAAAAGCTTCTCGGTTGAGGACGGCGCTTATTTTAAAGGCGTCGTTGAACTGGATCGGGAACCTCATCAAAAATCAGCTGTTACAGAAACGCCCAGAGCACCGTCATCTTTCGAAGCCGTAAAGCAGCCGCACATTCCGGCGGCCGATGTTAAAATGGAGAAGTAATCGTTGATCTCCTCGACCACTCGCAACCGAAACCATTCAGTCGCCGAGTCTTTCCCCGCAGGCTATAAGAGTACCCTCCTCAAGGAATTCGTCGATACCCTTGAACGTTTGAAAGATGCTCAGACCCTTGATCTGGGCCCGGTCTGCCAGGAAAATATAACTTTTTTCGCCCAACGGATGGGTAGACACTATGTTTGCGATATGTTTTTACGTTCAAAGCAGGAAAAGCATAAAGGACTTCACCCGGATGGCGGATGGAAACAGCTCGATTATCCGGACCGCAATTTTGATGGAATTCAGCTGTGGGATTTGTGTGATCACCTCGAGGATGATGACGTGAACCGCCTGGTGGCGCTATGTTACGCGATGCTCAGAGCGACAGGCCTGTTGATGCTGATGGCTTTTGAAAAAAAGCCGGCATCTTCGATCGTCAATACTTTCGTAATTGGTCAAGACTACCGGGTGGACATTCGACCCCAGCCGCACCTTGAGCTGCCTTGGCAATTTCGCCACAACCGGGCCCTGACATCCCTGCTGTCCAATTTTACCATCGTCAGGTCGTTTCGCTACCATAGCGGCATCAGGGAGTTTTTGTTTAAAAAGCCAGGAGGTATTCGGGATTAGAACGTTGGGGTGGCTATCGACCTTTTAGCCAATTTAGAGCGTCTTCCTCGCTCTTAAAAATGCGAATATTCAATTTAACGGGACTGATTAATTCCAGATTTAACTTCAAGAAAGCTTCCTGTCTTTCATTGGAAGCGACGATTGCCCAATGGCGCCCTTTTCTTTGCTGTGCATATCCGTCCAAGACGCGTCGAATGAGTTCGATTTTTTCCGTTGGAACGCCGGCAATGTGTGTATTTTCCTCGAGCACTATGATTGAGTTATATTTCGGATCATAATCGGGATCATTCAAGACGCTTTGAATATGATCGATCATTGTGACGGTGGTGGGCGTACCAGAGGCTCGTATAAATATGATCCCCTGCAATTTGTCTATTTTGTGACTGAACATGGCACCCTGTTTGAGGAACTAGATTTGCCTATCCCTACATTTCTGATGAGTTGCCCAGTATATTTTAGCCTGCAGTTTAGGTATCGCACATAAACGGCCGGGTCAAGAAAAAATATCCAATAAAAACAATTAGTTAATAAACTTTATTTAACCACTGAGTTTGTCATGTTCGTTAAAACGTTAAAACTAAATTATTTTGCTTCAGAAAAAACTCGCCGGGGAACCCAACTCATCTTAGCCCGATATTGATAAAGAGGACTATCAAGGATTGCTTTTATGGGACTATACAGCTGAAACCTTGCAAAATTGTTCGAAATGAGTTTATAAAGATATTTTAGGTATGAATGCATTGAGTTAATTCTGTAATACCCAACTTCATAGGAGC
Source organism: Desulfobacterales bacterium (assembly GCA_049698595.1). Taxonomy (GTDB): domain Bacteria; phylum Desulfobacterota; class Desulfobacteria; order Desulfobacterales; family JAFDCJ01; genus JAFDCJ01. The sequence continues at coordinate 6,467 of JBAVYC010000668.1, forward strand.
GGCAATGCCCTTTGTGTCCAATGATGATCTAAATCTTTTCGACCCCGGCGCCATAGATGTGGAAACGTCTGCTTTCAATCAAAAAATTGAAAAAGAGCTTTCATCCATACGCCCCTTATACACCTTTGAGCCTCAGGTTATCCGGGATGCTCGTGAAACCGGGCAGTCCATATTTGGACCCGTTAAACACCTCGAGGAAGTCGAAGATCGCGTGGTTTCAGGGACGGACGCGGATGTTTCCCTGCGCGTCTACATACCTGAAAATGTGACCGGAGTTTATCTGCATATTCATGGCGGCGGCTTTGTGCTCAACCGTGCCGGCTATTATGATGAGCTTTTGGTCAATACAGGTAATGATTGTAATGTCGCGGTGGTCAGTGTGGATTATCGAAAGGCACCTGAAAACCCCTATCCCGCCGGTCCAAACGATTGCGAGGCGGCCGCCCTCTGGCTTGCGCAAAACTGTGGTTCGGAATTCGGCACCCAAAAGCTGATTATCGGGGGCGAATCTGCCGGGGCAAACCTTACCGTGGCAACACTGCTGAGGATGCGCGACCGGCATGATTACCGCGGCTTTTGCGGGGCGGTTTTAACTTACGGCGTTTATGATTTGGCGCTGACACCAAGCGCCCGACGCTGGGGAGAAAGAAACCTTATTTTAACCACCAAACTCATGGAATGGTTCCATGAACTGTATGCTCCGGTTGAAAAATATTCGGTTCCCGACCTTTCACCGCTACATGCCGACCTTACCGGCTTGCCGCCGGCATTGTTTACGGTCGGCACCCTGGATCCACTTATAGACGATTCAATGTTTATGCACATGCGCTGGCAGGCAGCGGGCAATCTTTCTCAACTGGCAGTTTATCCCGGCGGTATCCATGCATTTAATGCCTTTCCCATCGAACTGGCCCGCAATGCAAACGCAAAAATCAATGAATTCATCAAAGATGCAGCGAAATAGAACCCTGGGTTCTAACCGGGAGGCAACCATGTCCATCGAAGTAATGATAAAAAGAAAAGTCAAACAGGGCCCCCAGGCCAAAAAACTGGTTCCGCTTATCTTACAGCTCAGAGCGCTGGCCACCTATCATCCAGGCTACATTGCAGGCAGAACCTTATACAATGTAGAAAATCCGGAAGATTGTCTGGTGGTCAGTGAATGGCAGTCGCGGAAACACTGGCACAGTTGGCTGAAAAGCGAGAAAAGAGCAGAGATCCAGAGCAAAATTGATGAATTGACTGGAGAGCAGACCGAATACAGTATTTATGCCCCTATGGTTGAAAAGTGAGGGGCTTCAAACTCGACTTAAGGGAAAATTTTTCATTTTGGAATGAGGATAAGCAACTATGTCAACGACAGGCATAACTCGTAGAGAATTTATTAAATATTCCGGTATAGTCGGCGGAACGATATTTTTTGGGAATCAAGGAGGTTTGGCCATGAATAATTCTGATAAAAGTAAAGTAGCACTCGTCAGCACCCAGGATCGTAAAAACGGCGTCGCAACATCCATTCAGGCATTGGGTATAAATCCGGTGAAAAACAAGAATGTGCTAATCAAACCCAATTTCAACACGGCAGATCAAACTCCGGGTTCCACCCACAACGACACCCTGGTGGCCCTGGTTGAAGAAGTCTGGAAAATGGGCGCCAAAACGGTGAGCCTTGGTGAGCGCAGCTATAATCTCACCCGCGAGGTCATGGAGCAAAAAGGTGTCATCCCGCTCATGGAAAAGCTGGATGTCAACATCGTCGATTTTGATGACCTGGCGGAAAAGGATTGGGTCAAGGTTGATGCCGGGGATTCCCACTGGCAAGACGGATTCCGGGTCGCCCGGCCGATTCTTGAAAGCGAGTGCCTGGTTTCCACCTGCTGTCTGAAAACCCATCAGTTCGGCGGCGTTTTTACCCTGTCGCTGAAAAATCATGTCGGGGTGGTGCCCACGACCCGTCACGGCTATGATTATATGCGCGAGCTGCATTCTTCTCCCCACCAACGCAAGTTGATTGCCGAAATAAACGCTCCTTTTAAACCGGATCTCATTGTCTTAGACGGCCTGGACGCATTTGTGGACGGCGGTCCGGCGACCGGAAAACTTGCCAAGGGGAATGTTTTTATCGCTTCCCCGGATCGCGTGGCCATCGATGCCGTCGGCGTGGCGATTTTAAAATCTCTGGGAAGCAACGGTCAGATCACAAAATCGAAGATATTCGGACAGGAACAGATTGCCAGAGCAGCCGAATTAGGGCTCGGTGCAGCATCTCCTTCTGATATTGAAGTAATCCCCGGGGATGAGAACAGCCACGCATACAGAGAAAAGGTGACAGCTATTTTAAATCAGGGCTGAACCGGATTTCGCCATTGGGCATTGTGAACGAAGCGACCTAGTTGCTACCCACATGAGCTTGAAGCTGGGAGGCTGGAAATTTTGCAGGCTAGAATGCTGGAAAGCCGGAAAGTCAGGAGGCTGTAAGGTTGGAAGACTAAAATTTATCAAATCCTTTATGCTTCCTGGCTTCACGGCTTCCAAGCTTGCTCGCTTTCTGTTATTCTAGCTTCCCAGCCAATAACCTTTTCGGGCTATCATCATACTCGCATAGCGAATAACCAATAACGCCGAATTGAGCCTTTTGCGCTCATTTAGGATTCTACTTCTGCAGGGGGACTCATGGAACTTAAAGAAGCTTTTCGAGGACGACGCAGCATAAGACAATTTTTACCGAAACCGGTATCCAAAAAAATCATTGATGACCTCATCGCCGAATCTCTGTGGGCGCCTTCCTGGGGCAACACCCAACCCTGGGAGATCGTGGCAGTCACCGGGAAGCCTCTTGAGAAATTTAAAAAGCAAAACCGCGAAGCACTTCTTGCCGGTCAGGCCTCACAGCCGGATATCCCCATGCCCGTAGTATGGCCGGATACATACAAATCGCGATACATACAGCTGGGCAAAAGCGTGCTCGGCTCCCTCGCCATCGACCGGGAAGACAAAGAAGCGCGGTTACAACACTTTGCCCGGATGTTCGGCCTGTTCGATGCCCCGGCTATCATTCTTGTGACCATCGACAAAGAGCTGCTCGTGGAATATGCCATGCTCGATGCCGGTATTTTCCTGCATGGATTTTGTCTTTTGGCCCACGACAGGGGCCTGGGAACCTGCATGATGGCTGCGATTGTCGGTTATCCCGAAATCGTGCGTGACTTATTTTCCATCCCGGAAAATAAAACGATCGTCATGGGAACCGTCCTCGGCTGGCCGGACCCGGATGCGCCGGTGAATAGTTTCGAAAGAAAACGGGGTAAACTTGAGGAGTTTCTCAGATGGGTTAACTAGACACCAGCGGAGAATATTCTTAGCAGACAATGCATCGAAGGGATCAGCTCCTTTCTGGAAAAAAGGCCGCCTAAATGGTTATCGGATTCGTAATCGAGTACTTCAAGATTTACTGGATTCCTGCCTTTGCAGGAATGACGACCTCTAGTAGAGAAAACACTCCAATAGCGAAATAAAATAACTGAAATCTTCATAACCAATTGACCAATCAACGATTTATAGACATCTGATGCCTGGAGGTGTAGCATGCAAGCCGCAAACTTCAAAGAAAAAAGCTACTGGATGACCACCCGGGAGTATTCACCGGGCGAACATCTTCAGGGGGACATCGAGGTGGATGTGGCCATTGTGGGAGGCGGCTTTACCGGCCTGTCTTCAGCTTATCACATTAAAAAGGCCGAACCAAATTTACGGATAGCACTGCTGGAAAGTCAGGTCGTCGGATTTGGGGCCAGCGGTCGCAACGGCGGATTTAACATGACCTTGTTCGGCCTGACAATGAGTATAACCGCTATACGCTTTAGTAAAGCCAAGGCCAGAGAGGCTCATCTTTATATGGAACGCGCCGTGGAATATTTGCGGGACCTAGTAAACGAATTGAATATCGACTGTGATTACGAGCACCCGGGGTTTCTAAGGGTGGCCACCTCGGAAAAGTATAAAAAGCGTATTCTAAAAGAGATGGAACTGGCGCACAGGTTAGGAATCGAGGGATTGGAATGGATAGACAGGGATCAAACCCTGGAACAGGTGCGCAGCCCCCTGTATTTGGGCGCATGGTGGGAGCCCCGCTGCGGAATTCTCAACCCGGCCAAGCTGGCCTGGGGATGGGTCGAGGTCCTTAAGCCCATGGGTGTTGAAATATATGAAAATAGCCCGGTGACCGAGATTGCCCGAGAACACGGTAAAGTGCGTCTTGATACACCCAATGGCAATGTTCGAGCAGATAAAGTCGTGTTGGCCACCAATGCATGGTCTCACTTTTTTAAAGAACTCAAAAGAAAACAGATACCGGTTTGGACCCACATTGTCATGACCGAGCCCCTGAAAGAAGAGCACTTTAATGAAGTTGGCTGGCAAAACAGGCAGGGCATAGAAGATGCACGTAATCTTGTGCACTACTATCGCTTAACAGTTGACAACAGGCTCGTGATGGGCGGACGGGATGTTTCGTTGAGCTACGGAAACGATATGGAGCGAGACCTGAACCCGGTTACGTTTGACGGATTAAAAAATGATGTTCGCGAACTTTTCCCCGTATTAAAAGATATCAAATTTACCCATGAATGGGGCGGGCCCGTTTCGGTTCCTCTGGATATGGCGCCGGCTATCGGCTACGCCGGAGATAAGAGTGTTGTCTACAGCCTCGGGACCGTCGGCCATGGAGTCAGTATGACCCAGTTAAACGGACGAACGGTGGCGGATTTGATTCTGGAAAGAAAAACCGATTTGACCGATGTCTTCTTCGTCAATCGCAAGACCATCCCCTGGCCACCGGAACCGTTGCGCAATTTGACGATCAAGGCCATCCTTGGCTATATGCACTGGGAAGACCGGATTTATGATGCGTCCAAATCCGGTTAGTTGGTTTATCTATAGACGCAGAAATTAGCAACTCTTAAAATATAGCGTGGGGTTCCGACTCGCATTCAAGCCCTTGCAGAAGGTCATCAATTTTTGTCAACCGTTTATTCAAATTGCCAGGGAGGTGCCTGATGGAAGAACAGATCGTATTCGGCGACGAGATGATGCCGATAACACTTCCGGACGATGTTCAAAGTGCTCCGCCCGGACTTTCCACAACCCTCTCAGCGGTGGATGATATCGTGTTTGTCAAATATCCGGTCCTGGCTTGCCGGCAATAG
>JBAVYC010000669.1:0-1545 GCA_049698595.1 Desulfobacterales bacterium
GGCTTGGACACATCGAAATAGCGCTTCAGTCCACTCACACGCAGCAAGGGTGAAATTTTGGCCTTTGGCTGAACGTTATCCGGCATCTTGGTCCTCTTTATCATAAAGCCAGCAGGCGGCTCTTGTCGGTTCAGTGTCCAATAAATCCGGCCTCTGCTTACGGCAACGATCAAAAGCCTGCGGGCAACGCGGATTAAATGGGCAACCCGGTGGTATTTCCGTCAGGCGCGGCATGCTACCTTCGATCTGGGTCAGCATTTCCACCCGTTGGTGCAGCGACGGGATGGAACCCATCAATCCCTGGGAATAAGGATGCTTTGGGTCTTTGACGACATCGCGCACATTTCCAACCTCCACCAGTCTTCCGGCGTACATCACCGCTACCCTGTCTGATATTTCGGCAATAACCCCCATGTCATGGGTGATCAGGATAACGGCGGTATTGTGGTCGGCGCAAAGCCGTTTTAACAGGGCGATAATCTGAGCCTGGATGGATACATCCAGCGCGGTGGTGGGTTCGTCGGCGATGATCAGGCTGGGATTGACGCACAGGGCCAGGGCAATAACGACCCGTTGGCGCATGCCGCCCGAAAATTGGTGGGGATAATGGTCGATGCGCTTTTCGGCGGCCGGGATGCCGACGTTATCCAATAGGTTGATGGCATGTTGACGGGCCTGATTTGAATTCATATCGGTATGGGTCAATATGGTTTCGGTCAGCTGCTTGCCAATTGTGTACAGGGGATTTAAGCTGGTCAGCGGGTCTTGAAAGATCATACCGATTTTTTTGCCGCGCAGGCGCCGCATTTCAGGGTAAGGCAGTTGATCGATGCGTTGATCCTTTAAATGGATCTGTCCCGCCCCAATACGCCCGGGCGGCTCCAGCAGACCGATGATGGCCTGACCGGTGAGGGATTTACCCGCACCGGACTCGCCCACAATGCCAAAAACCTCACCGGGCATGACATTGAAGGATATATCATCTACGGCCACCAGGATTCCACGTCTGGTATCAAATTCTATTCTAAGATGCTCAACTTGTAGTATGGGTTCAGGGTTCATAGGTTCAGAGTTCTGGGTTCACGGTTCGGTCAAGGTTCAAAGTGTCAGAGGGCAAAGGTTAAAGGCTAAAGGTAAAAGGTTTCAGTGTTCAGGTGCGAGATGTTCAGAGGACAAAAGTCAGTCGCCAGGGGACAGATTACAGAAGACAGGATTCAAAAATCTTGCAGCTTGCCTCTGCGCCCTATGCCTTTAGCCTTTTGCCTAATACTCTGCAGCTTATTATAACGCCTTCAACTCCAAGCGCAGCGGTTCTAAACCCTAACACCCCGATAACACAAGGCCCTAGATTCTTTTTCGATGTTCATTTTTTGTTAATCTGAGCCTGTACTTTGAACCCAGAACTCAGAACCGCTGAACCCTGAACGGATAATGTTATCTCAACTTCGGATTCAACGCATCCCGCAGCCAGTCACCGAGAAGGTTGACGGCCAGTACCAGGGTCGCCAGCGCGATTCCCGGAAAAATAACGATCCACCATTCACC
>JBAVYC010000670.1:0-2578 GCA_049698595.1 Desulfobacterales bacterium
GCAGATTTGACCACCAATGAATTCGCCGCACTGGCGTTGCTTGCCGGAAATCCGGGGAAAGTGTTTAACCGGGACGAGATACTGCAGGAACTGCGGGGGATCGACTGTGATGCCTTCAACCGGTCTGTGGATATCACCATGAGCCGGTTGCGTCAGAAATTAAATGACGATCCCAAGAATCCGGCCTTCATAAAAACCGTCTGGGGTACGGGGTATGTTTTTGTCGGAGAACAAACCGATAAAAAAACGGTTCTATAACCCAAAAGAATGTAATCCATCGTGGTAGCTTTCAATTTCATATAATATCGGAGTATTGGAGTAATGACGAAAGGATTGATGTCTTTCTTTTCAACACTCCAGTACTCCATTACTCCAAGGCCGAAACTTTCAAGAACTGTAGGCAACCGTTAAATTTTCTTTTTATTGGTTATAATTCCGTAAAAAAAATCAACCCTGAACCTGTGAACGGATACCATAATTTTATAATATGCGAATAAACTGGTTTAAAAAAATCATAAGATCGGTTTTTACCAAACTGCTGGTGGTTATTATTTTAACCGGCATCTGCGTGAACCTGGTTGTCGGTGGATTTTTCTGGCACTATCGCAGTGCCGCCGGCCGGCCGCTTCATAAAAATATTTCACAATATTTAAACTATATCATTGACGATTTAGGACATCCCCCGCGGCTTGAACGGGCCCAAACAGTCGGCCGGCAGGCCTCTCTTCAAATTTACTTTGAAGGTGCAGATACGAGCTGGACGACCGCTGAAAATTTTTCCGAGGTTAACAAGGCGCATTGGCGTGACTGGAGCAAAAATCCCCTGATTCGTTTAGGCCGCTACCACGGTCATAATTTTGTAGAACTGGCCCATGACTCCGGGCGATTTGTTTTCGGACTGGACAAAGGTCTCGACCTGGATCCCGAGCGGCGTCGCCTGGTGATTGTTTTGTTAACGCTGTTGACCTTGATCCTTACAGGGGCATTTCTGTCGATCCGATGGATTTTAAGACCCTTAAGATGGCTGCATGAAGGTGTGCAGGAAGTCGGACGTGGTAATTTGACGCACCGGGTCCCCATGAAAAGATCGGATGAACTGCGGGAGCTTGCCGTGGCCTTCAACGACATGACGGACCGTATCCGAGATATGCTGCACACCAAAGAACAACTGATGCTGGATGTCAGCCACGAGTTACGATCGCCGATCACGCGCATGAAAGTCGCCCTGGAGTTTCTGCCGCAAGGCCAGGCCAAAGACAGCTTGAAAAGTGATATCGCCGAAATGGAGACGATGATCAATGAAATCCTGGAAACCGCCCGCATGCACCATTTGCATGGAAACCTCGAGCGGCAGCCAATCAATCTGACTGACCTTTTGGAGGAGATTCTGGTTGAGTTTGCCAACCAGCCGCCCGGAGTTCAGACCGGTGATTTTCCGGCTGAAATAGAGCTGAATGTTGATCCGGATCAGGTTAAAACCGTCTTCAAGAACATGTTGACAAATGCCGTCAAGTTTTCCGCACCTGACGACAAGCCGGTTATGATTTCTGTAAAAAAACAAGTGGACGCTATTGTTGTGCGGATCCTCGATCACGGAATCGGGATCCCATCCGATGAATTGCCCTTTATTTTTGAACCGTTTTACAGAGTCGACAAATCCCGTTCGAAACGAACCGGCGGCTATGGTCTGGGTCTCAGTTTGTGCAAGACGATTATGGAGGCCCACGGCGGCAGAATCGAAGTTGACAGCAAACCCGATGTGGGGACCTGCGTATCCCTGTTTTTTCCTCTTTCTTAGTCCTTGTGCCCTTATGGTTGTTCATCCGGCAATTGATGCCGTCGCATTAATTGACAATTCCTCACATTATTTCTATATTAACCTAATATGATTTCCGGAAACCATCAATTTCAGAGTGTGGGATTGTTTACGCTAACATTTTCGACCTGTCCTTCTCCCCGCGCGGAGACTGACGCAAAATTCAATGCTGTCTCAAATCAAATCGAAACGGGGAAAATTTTTATGAGATCCAAATATTTATGCCTTGTGCTGCTGATCACTATGTATCTGACTGTTTGGTTTTTCAACATTGCTTATGCATCCGACAGTATCAAGTGGCACTCCTATGAAGAAGGCAAGGTGCTGGCGAAAGTCGAGAAAAAAAAGGTGTTTTTGCATTTTTATGCGGACTGGTGCGTTTTTTGTCTGAAAATGGCTAAAGAGACATTTCGAGACGCCACCGTGGTATCGACCCTGAACCAAGATTTTATAGCCATTCGAGTGGATTTTGATGAAGAATCCGCCATTGCTGAAAAATATGGCGTTAAGGGACTTCCGGCCAACTGGTTTTTAACGGAGATGGGTCAGCCCATCGTCAGCATTCCGGGTTACATTCCACCGGATGCGCTGTTGTCCTTGCTCAAGGAAGTGAACGGAATAAAAACGGGTGGTTAATATGGAAGAAAATGAAAAAAAACCTACCGCTGCGGGTAAAAGCAGTTTTGACTTGATTGATGCGGATAAATTATTTCTTGAACTCGACCTCCAAAAAGGAATTTCGTTTCTGGATGTGGCCAGCGG
>JBAVYC010000671.1:0-7484 GCA_049698595.1 Desulfobacterales bacterium
GCCAAAACCCATGAAATCGTATTCGGGGCGTTTGAATCATACCGAACCGGGCAACCGGTAAAGCTGCCTTTAGCAATAGAATTCCAATGAGTAGCCGTTTCTAATCGGAAGCGGAAACCAAAACCAAAGGAGGTTCAACCATGAAAAAATGTTTTTCAGCGCTAGTAATCTTGTTCTTCGTCCTGGCTCTTTTTATTTCACCCGCTTTTGCCGCCAAGGGTACGATCGGCTATGTCGTCCCTTACAAAGTCGGCTATTTCTCCAGCTTCGTGAATTCGTTCGAGTCGGTCGCCAAGGCTGAGGGCTACAAGACGATCCAGTTGCATCACGAATACAACGCCGCCAAAGAAAACAAGGCCATCGAGGATCTCATCACCATGGGGGTTGATGCGATCCATGTCGTATCGGTTTCACCGGCAAGTGCCGAGTATTCCTGCCGTTTGGCCAACGAAGCCGGCATTCCGATTCAGGTTTCCGACAGCGGCATTCTGGAAGCCAAGGGCAAACCCTTTGCCAATATCGATTTTGATTGGATCGACTTGTACGGCACGGTCGCCCGCAGCATCAGGAAAGAAGTAAACGGCGACCTTGAAGTCATTTGGATTCAGGGGTTCTTAGGCACACCACCGGTTATTATGGGAATTGACGGCTTTCAGTCGGCTCTGAAAGAACTCAAGGGTATCAAACTCGCCACCGATATCCAGGAAGGCAAGTATGCTACGGCACCATCTCTGACGATAACCAAGGGCCTGGTGCAATCAGGGGTCAAGTTTAACGTGGCGATCGGCGCTTGCCAGGAAATTACCGAGGGCATTATCCAGGGGCTTAAAGAGGAGGGCGTTAGCCTGAAGGATGTCACGATTGTCTCGGTCAATGGGGGGCCGATGGACATCGCCAATATCAAAAAAGGAAACATTGACTATATCCTTAGCCATTCGCCCGGCGTCGAAGGCCTGGCTTGCGCCCGAAATATCGCCAAGTATTTACAAGGCCAACCGTACGCCAAGAAGGTTATGATGCCGATAGCATGGGTCAGCCAGCAGACCTGGGAAAAAGACCTGATTCCTTGGGATGTGGATGCCAGTTGGCTGCCGGTTGTGGATGAATATCTGAAAACCGGAAACTTCAATCCGGCGCTCAAAAAATAATTGCAACACAGAGGTTGTACGGGGGGGGGATCAAGTTTGAGAGCCCCCCTATTTAGGTCAGCCTTAAAAGACGGTGATATGGCAAATTGCTTGCAGACCAATTTTACGGGCAGGAGGGAGGAAGCAAGCCCTATTGTCGTAATGTGATGACCCTGTTGACCCCGTCGACGGTTGCAAATCAAGATTATTGGTGATTTAGCTCAAGCTCTATAGATTATAGGTGTCAGTGTTCAGCCCAGCCGCCGGCCAAAAAAATAGCCAGTCAAATAGAAAAAAAACTTTTGTCTTGAGGAGTTTATCAAAAAGCGAATGTCGAATAAAGCGAACCTATCCTTCGAAATTCGATTCGACTGAGTCGTTCGACCCTGAATTTTTCAACTAAGAACTCACGACCGAAGGGTTCGTCGCAGGCTGCGGTTGGCTTATTTTAAAATTAGATAAAGCGTAGCGTCATCAATATTCGACGTTCGCTGTTGGACGTTCGATGTTCGACCTTCAATCTTTTACTGTTCCGACCAGGTGGAGTTTCGTATAAAGTTTCTGCGTTTACGTTCGTCCTCCTGACACCTGAACACTTAAACCTGACCTCTGAATTCCGATGAAAAGCAATGAATGACCACAGCCCAACAGAAAATTTGCAAACAGGAAACGTCCTCGAAGCATTGAGGGTCAGCAAACGTTATCCAGGGGTGCTGGCCCTGGATAACGTTGAGTTTGACTTGAAGCTTGGGGAAGTACAAGCTCTGGTCGGACAAAATGGTGCCGGCAAATCAACTTTCATCGAAATCATTGCGGGGTCGATTCGGCCGGATTCGGGCCGTATTGTAGTGGGCGGCCGGGAACTCTCCCATCTTGACCCTGCCCTTTCCATCGAGTTGGGAATTCAAACCGTCCACCAAGAAAATCAGCTGGTGGAAGAATTGTCGGTTGCGGAAAATATTTATCTCTATAATTTGCCCACAAGCCGTTTCGGGTTTGCCAGCCTTTCCACCTGCATCCGGGCCGCCGATGGTCTGCTGCAAGAATTGGGCATCAATATTGACTCCAGTCTGAAGCTGATTGAGCTGACTTTTGTGGAAAAGAAGCTGATCAGTATCGCCAAGGCGTTTTCACGTCAAGCCAACATTCTGATTCTGGACGAACCGACCGCATCGTTGGATAAAACCGGCAAAACCATTTTATTCGATATTATTAAAAAGTACACCCAAAAAGGACTGAGCGTCATTTATATCTCGCATCATCTGGGCGAGATTTTCGAAATTTGTGACCGGGTCACGATTTTTAAAGATGGTCGCAAAATCAATACCACTTCCGTAAAAGATACCGACATGACGACCATCGTGCGAGAGATGATCGGCAAGTCCAGTACCGCCCTAACCAAACGCACTTCCGGGCCCGAAAGTAGCGCTACTGCCGAGCTGCTCGAAGTGGTCGACTATTTTCAGCAAGACGTCGTCAAGCATGTCTCCTTTCAGGTAAAAAAAGGCGAAATTTTTGGCCTGGGCGGGTTGGTCGGCGCCGGGCGCTCCGAGCTGGCGCGCCTGATATTCGGTATGCAAAAAAAAGATAGCGGACAATTGATCTACGGCGGGCAAGATATTACCCCGGCCGATCCCAGCGACGCGATTCGTAAAGGGATTGGTTACCTAACCGAAGACCGGAAATTGGATGGGCTCATCACCATGCGGCCGATTTTCGAGAACATCAGCGTCGTTGAACTTTCTAAAAGCAAAGACAGATTCTTAAATCTAGCCAGGGAAAAAGATCAAACGGGAAGCATGTCGCAGCAACTGGCGGTCAAAACGCCTTCCATTTCTCAGGCGGTCGTCAATTTGAGCGGGGGCAATCAGCAAAAGGTCGTGGTTGCCAAATGGCTTTATGCCGAGTCGCAGATTCTTATTTTTGATGAACCGACGGTCGGTATCGATGTCGGCAGCAAAGGCGACATCTATGCCTTAATGATTGACCTGGCGCGGCAAGGCAAAATCATCATTATGATATCTTCGGATAATCCGGAGTTGGTTTCCGTTTGCGACCGGGTGGGTGTCATGCGATTCGGGAAACTGGTGACCATCCTAGCCGGTAATCAGATTAGCGAAGAAAACATTTTAAAATATTCCTTGGGCGTTGCTGAAAAGGATTAAATCAATATGAAAAATGGCCTGATTGCGATTGTCGGTAACAAAAAGAACCTCAACCAGTCGGTAATGCTCATCATCCTCATTTTTGTGCTCTGTGTTATCGCAACCACCGTCAATCCCAGGTTCGTCAGTCTTCGCAACATCATTAATATTTTTCAACAGATTTCAGTCCTGGGCATCATCGCCTGTGGCATCGGGATGTTGCTTATCGCCGGCGAAATCGATATTTCGGTGGGCTATCAGGTGTCCCTGATGGGGATTATTCTGGCGATGATCATCGATAAAGTCGGCGGGCTGAACCCGGCCGGCAATATGGGCTGGCTGGTTCCGTATGCGCTGCCGTTGGCCATAACCGCGCCGTTTGTGGTAGGGGCGATCCTCGGGTTTATCAATGGGCTGGTGGTGGTTAAATCCAGGGTAACCTCGTTCATTATTACCCTCGGTTTTTTATCGGTTTACCATGGCCTGGCGCTGTGGATCAGCGGGGCTTCCTCCTATATGCTGTTCGGCAAGTTCGAGCTTCTGGGCCGCGGGAAAGTTTTCAATTTAATCCCGGTGGCGATCTTTTTTTTTCTCGGCGTGGTGATCGTGACCCATATTATATTGAAATATTCCAAATATGGGCGCTTTCTATACGCGATCGGCGGTAACCGCCAAGCGGCCTATGTTTCGGGTATCAACACCAACCGGACCATCATAAAGGCCTACGTGGTGGTGGGTATTTTAAACGCTCTGGCCTCGTTGATTCTCATATCACGGGTGGGCTCGGCCCTGGTCGATACCGGGGCTCCCTACGCCCTGGATTCGTTGGCGGCCGTCATTGTCGGCGGGGTCCTTTTGACCGGCGGCAAAGGTACGGCCCTGAATATCTTCTTGGGCGTGATGCTGATCGGTTTGCTGAGTAATGCCATGGTGATCATGAACGTCAACCCTCATCTGAGAGATACGATCGTCGGCCTGATCATCATCATTGCCGTGTCCGTCAGCAACCGGCTATAAAAATTTTCTGAAGGTAAAAATCCGGTCTAAAGCGGGTGGGGGTGTTTACTTTTACTATGAACAGATTTAACCTATGGCAGAACTGATTATCTCTGAATTGGCCCTCAGGAACAGGTTTTCGGCATTTAATAATGGAGGAAGTTATGAAGTTTGAACACATCGGCCTTATCACCAAAGAAAAAAAGGATCACGAGGACTGGGTCGAAGCGACCCGTGTGTGGGTGACCAATCCCAAGCAGCACCCGTTTAAGGTGGAATGGCTGCGTTTTGAACCGGATAGCCCCGTAACCGGACCGGTTCGGGAAAAATCGCATGTGGCCTATCGGGTCGATAATCTGGATGAAGCTGCTAAAGGGCTTAAAGTTCTGATCGAGCCCTTCGAGGTCGGCGGTTTTGTCAGGGCGGGATTTTATGAATATGAAGACGGTTCGGTAGTTGAACTGATGCAGTATATCGGAGATGAGAAGCAGTGGTTTGGCGGCAAATAGGAGCTAAATTAACTTTGAGAAACGAGAAAGGAGAATCCTGACACTACCTTCCGAGGGGGGTCACGGGCAGGAAAATGAAAAAAATGGAAAAATTCCCTAATTTGTTTAAACCCATCCAGATCGGAAATTTAGAGATCCCCAACCGCATTGCCCACGAACCGACGGACATCAGCTCATCCAATGCCGACGGTTCAGTCAGCGAACGAGATATTTTTCATCACCGCGAAATTGCCAAGGGCGGCGTTGGGTTGATTATCGTCGGTGCTACCACACCGGATGCCAAGTCGGGGCGACCGACGGTGACCTGCTTGGTGGCTGACGATGACAACTACATCCCCGGCCTGGCGCGCCTGGCCGATTCTATCCACCAGTATGGTGCCAAATGCGCGCTGCAGCTCCAACACCCTGGCCGCCAGTGTGCCATTCCGCGCCACAGCGTCATGTCGACCAACGACATGGTAATGAAGCTACCCTGGTCTGCCGGACACGAAATCGTCTATGAAAATGCCGAAGAAAAAGGCAAAGAAGTCAGGCCCATGACAGTAGAAGAGGTGCTGGAGATGGTAGAGCTGTTTGCAGAAGCCGCCTGGCGCGTCAAGCAGGCCGGTTTCGATGCCGTCGAGTTTCATGCCGCCCACGGCTATTTGATCTCCGGCTTCATGAGCCCCTTCATCAACAAGCGCAACGACCGCTTTGGCGGAAGCTTTGAGAACAGAATGCGCTTTCCTCTGGCCATCATCGACCAAACCCAGAAGAAGTGTGGCAGGGACTTCCCCATCCTGGTTCGCTATTCGGCCGACGAATGGGTCCCCGGCGGACGCGAAATCCAGGAGAGCAAACTGGTCGCCAAGATTTTTGAAGAGGCCGGCGTGGCGGCCCTCGACCTGAGCATGTGCGTGCAGGAAAGTCCCGGCGCCGGCTTTGACCCGATGCAGTATCCCCAGGGCTGGACCCTATATGCCTCTGAGGCCATCAAGGAGGTCGTCAAAATCCCGGTCATCAACAGCCATAGCCTGCGAGACCCGGAATATTGTGAACAGGCCTTGGCCGAGGGCAAGACGGATATGGTGGGCCTTGCTCGCCAGATTTTGGCCGATCCCTACTGGCCGGCGAAAGCTAAATTGAACAAACCCGGTAAGATCCGCAAGTGCATCTCTTGCCTGACCGGCTGCTGGCAGGAAGCGCTCTTGGCCAAGAAGGAAATTGGTTGTGCCATCAACCCGGCTTGCGGAGACTTGCGCTTTGCCGACATGAAAAAAACAGAAAATCCCCTGCGGGTGGCCATCGTCGGCGGAGGCCCGGCGGGCATGGAAGCGGCCCGAATCGCTGCGGTGCGGGGACATAAACCGACGATTTTCGAGAAGACAGACGAGCTCGGCGGCGCGATTCTGGGCTGCTGCATGGTGCCGGGGAAAGAAAAGATGAAATGGTACGCCGACTGGCTGCGCTACGAGATCAAAGACCTAAGCGTGGCGGTGAAGTATTGTCATCCGCCGAACATCGCGGAACTGAAAGAGTACGATATTGTGCTGAACGCGACCGGGGCCGGTTCCTACGTGCCTGACGTGCACGGATTGACCGACACCGTCATCCCCTTTGAGGAGGTGATTGCCTGCCCGAAGCGTGGCTGCGAGTTTTACCCCGCCGGCGACCGAAAAAACCGTAAAGTCGGAGAACGGGTTTTGATCTGGGGCGACCATTACGCGGCGGCAGACACGGTAACCTTCCTGGCCGCCGCCGGCAAGGACGTAACGATTGTCACCGAGCAGCCGGAATTCGGCGCCAGCGTCGAAGTGATCCACATGTATGTCTTGCGGAAGCGTTTCAACCAGACGGACGCCGAGGCCTTGGACTCCAAACCGTACAAATATCCGGTAAAAATCCATACCAATTCTACGCTGTACGAAATTCGCCAGGGAGAGGTGGTGATCCAGGATAGGGAGTTCAAGCGGACAGCCCTTAAGGTGGATGATATCATCACCTGTCACACCCAGCCGAATGTGGACTTTCTGCATACCATGCGGGAGGCCGGGCTCAGGGTCGTAAATGTCGGGGACTCGTTGAGGCCGCGCAACCTGCATGCCGCCGTCAAGGAAGGCGCTCTGTTCGGCCTCTCACTGGAAGACCAAGTACTGTTCAATGCCAACAACGCTATCATGAATGACTTGCCCCTGGACGTGAGAATTCAACTTTTGGGCTAAAGTTCGGAGAAGGTGACCAATCGTTCAATGGATTCATACCTGGGATGAAAAGCCAAATCAAAGGTTGTCCAATGCAAGGGCGCCAGTAATTGCCCTCTGAGATCTAAATGCTGTTTCACCGAAACTATCGTATTCCTCGACCTGGATCTCCAGGTTCTGCCCATGGGATTCCCAGTGCAACACACCACAAGGGGATTCTTCAAGCCCTGACCGATCACATATTAATGTCATGACCGCTGATTCATGCGCTTGGTCTACAAAGATATTACCAATACTCGTGGAACCGAATTCAAAGAGAACTTCCAGACCGCCTTCCTTGGCGAACTCGATAGTAACTGCATCAGATTTAGAGTCGATGGCTTGGTCCACTATCTGCTGTATCTTTTCGATAGCAAGCTTTTTTGAATCTTCTGGAATATCAATCATATTAGTTCATCCCATGCACAGAACGTGGAAGTGAGCAGCGGCCTAAATGATTACCGAGCTTGTACGGTCTTTACGCAAAAC
>JBAVYC010000672.1:0-6233 GCA_049698595.1 Desulfobacterales bacterium
ACGCAGAAAGCTGATCAATAATGAAAACGGCGAACGATCGGCACTGAGGATGCCGCCTGATGTTGTCGAGAAAATTTTAACCTATTAGATTTAAGCTAATTTCCAACCCGAATAAACCGGAAATAACAAATTACAAGCACCACCTGATCTTAAAATTGGGCCAAATAAATTCCAAATCTCAATATCCAAATCTCAAATAAGATCAAAAACTAATTGTTTGGAATTTTGATTTTTGTCATTGGTATTTGCCCTTCGACTGGGCTCAGGGTGGTTAGGTGGTGAGTCCTTCGACTTTGCTCAGGACCGTGAGCCCGCCGAACGGCTTGTCGAACCATTTTTTCTTTGTGTTTTGGGGCTCCGTCTTAAAATCGGTCATTGTTGGGTTTCGCATTACACAATCGAGCTGACAAAATGTAGGTTGGGTTGAGTGCAACGAAACCCAACATTACCCGGGATATGCTTAACCCAACCTACAAAATGCAAAGTGGCCGAAGATAGAACCAACCCCTTATTTTGTTATTTGAGATTTTTAATACTGAAACCCGACACCTGAAACCTTAATTTTTTTACCAACCTGGCCGGCAATATGGAGGAAACATGTCTGTTTTATTGGAAGGTAAAAGTGGAACCCGACATCTGCTCATGGGAAACGAGGCCATCGCCCGCGGCGCTCTGGAAGCCGGCGTCAATGTGGCGGCCGGGTACCCCGGCACGCCCTCTTCGGAGATCATCGAAAGCCTGGCCAAAGTGTCCGGCAAATGCAAACTGTATGTGGAATGGTCCGTCAATGAGAAGGTGGCCATGGAAGTGACGGCGGCCGCATCGTTTGCCGGGCTGCGTTCGCTTTGTGTCATGAAGCAAAACGGTGTGAATGTGGCCTCGGATTTCCTGCTGCACCTGGCCGGTTCCGGAACCCGGGCGGGAATGGTCATCGTGCCCTGTGACGACCCCGGCGCCCTTTCCAGCGCCAACGAAGGAGAATCACGGCATTTTGCACGCCTGGTGGAAATTCCCCTGCTGGAACCGGGTGACTTTCAGGAGGCCAAGGACATGATAAAATGGGCCTTTGAGCTTTCCGAAGAAATCCGCAATCCGGTCATGGTGCGCAGCGTCACGCGTCTGTCCCACGCCAGCGGAAACGTAACGCTGGGGGAACTGCCCGCACCGAATGGCAGGGCATATTTCAAGCATGACGGACCGCCCATGGATCCCATGACGGGGGTGATCCTCAGCTATCCGGTGGCCTTGAAGCACGCCCGCCAGCAAGAAAAACTTCGACAGGCGGTCATACGGTTTGAGCAATCGCCTTTCAACACTTACAGCGGTCCGCAACATCCCGAGCTTCTGATGATTACCAGCAGCGCCTGTTTTTTGTACAGCAAAGAGGCCATCAGCCTATTGGACGTACAAGACCGCGTGGGGTTGCTGAAACTGGGGACCACCTGGCCGCTGCCCCCCGAACTTATGGAGAAGTACCTGGCGTGCTCGGAAAAGATCCTGGTCGTTGAAGAAGTTATTTCCTTTCTTGAAGATGAAGTTAAAATCCTGGCCGCCGACCTCACACCCAGGATCGGAATCAAAACGTTTCACGGCAAAAAGGACGGCTGCGTGCCCACGGTCGGGGAGTTGAATCCCGACCGGGTGGCCGCGGCCCTTTCAAAAATTTTGGATATTGACTACAAACCGGTGCCTGATAGATATATTCAGCGTGCCGGCGAGATAGTCAATGACGCAGCTCCCGTCAGGGATCTCACCTTTTGTGCGGGTTGCCCGCATCGGGCATCTTTTTGGTCGATTCATACCGCACTGCAGATGGACAACCGTCAAGGGTTTGTCTGCGGGGATATCGGCTGCTATTCGCTGGCCATGCTGCCCAGCGGATACAGCACCTTAAAAACTTTACATTCTATGGGATCGGGGATCGGACTGGCCGGCGGTTTCGGCAAACTGGGCATGTTCGGCATGGATCAGCCCGCCATTGCCGTCTGCGGTGATTCCACCTTTTTTCATGCGGTCATACCGGCCCTGGTCAATGCGGTCCACCAAAAATCCAATATTACGCTGATCGTCCTGGACAACAGCGGAACCGCCATGACGGGATTTCAACCCCACCCGGGCCTGGCCGTGGATGCTGCCGGCCACAGCTTAGCGGGCATAGAAATTCCCGGCGTGTGTGAGGCCATCGGTGCCAGGGTAAAGATCGGCGACCCATTTGATCTGCAACAAACCCAACAGACACTGCTTGAGCTGCTTGAGGATGAATCCGGTGTGAAGGTTATGGTGCTGAAACAGATCTGTGCCCTGAGCCCGGAGAAAAAGGCTAAAAAGATGTATGAAATGGGGGTGGATGAAACTATCTGTCTGGGTGAAAATTGCGGCTGCAATCGACTTTGCACCCGGGTTTTCAAATGCCCGGGACTCAACTGGGACCCAGACAAACGGGTGTCACGTATCGACGAGGTTATCTGTGCCGGTTGTGGCGTATGTGCGTCAGTCTGCCCGGCGGGGGCGATCGGCAAAAAGGAGGTGGCGTAAATCATGGAAAAAGCAACGCCGTTGTGTGATCCCTATAATGTCATTATCACCGGAGTGGGGGGACAGGGGAATGTGATGGCCTCCCGGATACTGGGAAATGTGCTTTCCATGAAGGGATTGCAGATCACCATCGGTGAGACCTTCGGGGCATCCCAGCGGGGTGGATCGGTGATGAGCCATTTAAGGATATCGGCCGCCTCCACCTGGTCGCCTCAGATACCCGAAGGCTGCGCCCACATGGTCGTGGCCCTGGAGCCGATTGAAGCCCTGCGGGTACTGACGGTCTATGGGAATCCCAAAACAAAAGCCCTTTGCAATACCCGCGCGATCCAACCGATTTCCGTCATTTGCGGCGATTCCGATTACCCGTCCCTTGGCTTTCTCAAACAGCGCATTTTGGAGTTGACCGAGAATGCCTGGTTTGTCGATGCGACCGACGCCGCCCTGAAACTGGGAAATCCGATTTATGGAAACATTATGATGATCGGCGCCCTGGCGGCCATCGGCGATCTTCCCATGGAGCGGGAGGATTTCCGGACCGTCATTTCAAAAACCATGACCTTGGAGAAGACCGAGGCAAATCTGTCCGCCTACGATGCAGGCGCCCGGATGATCCATTAAAAAATATATCACAGGAGGAGTACTTAAATGATCCGAATAGCCAAACAAACCCGGTTAAAATCACCGGACATCATCGAACGCGCTTCTGATTTTTTTGGTAAGGGTGGGGAAGGGTTGGAAGAAAAAGAACGCAATCCATGCTGTATTTCGTTTGAAGGTGCCGGTGGATATGTGGCTGTTTCCGTGGTGGACGAAGATAAACACAGGACGGTCGATGTCGAAACCAGGGAGTTCGAATATCAGGTTAAACGCTTTTTAGAAAAGATTTGAAGTCTTCCATTGATGTGGCCGCAAAAAGGCGCAAAAAACACAAAGTTAAAATTTCAGGGCGTGTAATTTCAATGTTTTACAATGAACACAAATGGAAATTCTGACTTTTTACGAATTCATCAACATTCAGGATTCGAACACCCGAATTTCGTTTTTTCAGCCATGATCCGCTTCGCATCTCACCCTCGATGTCAAAAACCGAGCGGCCCAACGGTTTTCGATCTATCTACCTGATCTTCTTTTCTGCGTGGCTCTTTGCCGCGTTTACGGCGACTTTTGACACCGAGTAATTTTGGATCTATTACCTTGCGTCTTTCTTCTCCGGAACGCTTATCCGCTTTTTTCATGGTCGGTACTCCTATTTTTTCAATGCTTTCCAGGTACCGTTGTCGGTACTTGGAGATGTCAGGGTGTAACTTCCGCTTATTTGGTTGCCATCCGGGGACATTGATCCGGATATGCTTCCATCCGCAGGAGCTTGAAGTTGTCCATCTAATAGCTAGTGCCTGAAAGAAAATCCAGAATTCTACTTTGTCACATTATCAGAGTAGAATTAAATATGATCCATTTTAGCTATTTGGGCCCATCCTGGGGCAGGTTTTTTTATCTCCGATGATACCGATATTCCGGCCGTACATCCCGACGGCGGTCATGCATTTCTTTGCTTACTTCCCCGCGCCGGATCATTTTGCCTTCCCTGCCGATATATACCTCCCCCCCCTCCTCATCATCTTGCTGTTCAGACCTTGCGCTTGCTTTTTGAGGCTCCTGCACGCTCTCTTTTGTTTGGCCGGCCTGATACTGCATTTCCTCACGGCGCTCATTCGCCTTAATTTTTTGGATTTGCGCCTCGGTTTGGGGCTGATAGGTCATCACATCCTTGGTCTTGGCATTTTTAGGGGGCGGGTTTTCGGTGATGTGCAAATTTCCCTTTTCATCGGTCCAGGTGTAGAGTTTGTCAGCGGATAGGTCGGCAGTTACAAAAAATAGCAGCAATAGGGATATCCACGTCAACCAATATTTCATGATAATCTCCCGCCAATCTGGCTTTTTAATCCATCGATATTCTCTTTATTAGAGTTTCTTTTTCGATTAGACCGGCCGTTTTTTGGGTCGGCAGCTGGGCTGAACACTGAACCTGTGAACGGTTACATTAAACCTAAACATATTTACCCTTCTAACCAATGTCAATTTACAACGGATTCCAGCCTCGCCGTTGGCTTTAGAAACCGCTATCAATATCCACGTTCGCGATTTCGCCAGTCCATCTTTGTCAGCCCCTGGACCTGCCAGGTCTGCTCCACGATCTCCTTGCCAGGCCCGTAGGTGGGGGAAATGGCCCAGAAATTACCTTCGGGAGGTTCAGGAGATCAAGCCCGTGTTGACCTTTCCCAGCGGGGGCTGAGCCACCTAGCGGCAGGGAGATCAGTTCACCGGGACGGTAAGGACCGGTGCCTGCTGGGCCGCCCCCGGGTCTGCCAGACGCATGCCGATGAAGGTCTGGAGGAACACGAAGGCCCGCTTGCTCAGCGTGTCGGTGGCGTCGATGTAGAACCACCGATCGCGGAAGCGAATTTGGACGGTGGCGTCGTCCGGACGCTTCTCGGAGGAACGGATCGTGATGAATCGCCTTTCCTCCGGCACCGCCCACGTGACCGGCTCGACGATTCCGGCCTCGAGGTGGGGCGAGGGGATCTCGATGCCGGTCCCGAACACTTGGAGGACAGCAAAGGCCGATCGTGTTTGCACGTGAATCGCAGAGACGGAACTGCCGACCGCCTCGCGAAGCGGTAAGATGATCGCGGATCCGTCGGGCTTCACCTCGATGCCGAGCAGGTCGAGGAGCTCGCGCACGCTGTCGCCGTGCGCTTCCTCATAGTCGTGGATGTCCCAGAAGTAGTTGCCCTCACTCTTGCTCCCGGGCGCTATAACGATGTCCAGCACGGCGGCCCGTCGCAATCGGTCGTACAGCTCGACGAAGCGTTGGAACTCCGGTGAGGCTGGCGCCTCGCCGAGGAGCGGGTTTCGTAATCCGTTGATACGGCGGGTTGCCAAGGCCATCACATGGCCTGGGTGCTTGGCCGTGCCCCCGAGCAGGACCCACTGGTTCACCGAGACGGGAGAAAGCATCCGCCGTATGAATTCCTCGCCGCTCAGTGGCACATAAGAGATGGTGGGGTTCTCCTCGTAGGCGACGCCGGCCGAGAGCGGAACCAGGTTGCCGTCGTAGTTGTCGCTGTCGCCGATGCCGATGTTCGTCCCGGCCTGGGTGCTGAAACGAAGATTCGCGGTGACGCTGGCCACCGACATCATGCCGAAGGTCTCGTCGTAGCGCTGTCGCACGATCACATTCAGGATCTGCTCGTCTTCCGTACGGTTGATCACTTCGGCATAGACCCCTCGACCGGCCGCGATGGATTGCGGACCGACCACGGCGCAACCGTAGAATCCCAGCGCGGATAGCAGCACGAGCATGCTTGCGGTGGTAGTTTTGGTTTTGTTCATCACTGTCCTGAGTACTTTCATCATTACTCTCCTCTTCAGGATCTGCTATCAATCTCTTAGCTTGCGACCTGGTTAGTCCACCTGTCCTTTATTAATTTGTTTGGTTAGCTGGATCGTTTACGAACATAGGCGTTCTTAACCCGGCTAAACCGGCAAAAATCAAATCGTATATCACAAATAATATCCAATTACCAAAAACACAAGTTCAAAAAAAGATGTGTCTCGAATATAGAACTGGTCCTATATCGATGACGCCAGTCTGCGCACAAAAGAATTCTTCAAAGCCGTGAAGATATTTTGGT
>JBAVYC010000673.1:0-3215 GCA_049698595.1 Desulfobacterales bacterium
TTATCGTCACCAGTTGCCGCTCCGTGAAGTTTGATCTCGACTTTCTCCGTCAGTCCTTCGTAGTATTTACGCAGAATCGCAACGACCTCATCGCGGCCGAAGTGATCCGGCAGTTCGCCGCCTTCAGAGAGCATTTTGCGCAGCATGGTGCCGCTGAGCAATACCCGATCATCTTTTCCGTGGGGGCAGGTTCGCAAGGAGGCCATACCGTCACATTTGTAGCAGTAGAAGGTCCAGTCGATTTTCAGCGGTGTGCACAGCAACGCTTTTCCCTCTCCTTCCGGCTGGGGGATCTTGTCGAAAATGGTCTGGGCTTCGAACATGCCGTAGAAATCACCCACACCGGCATGATCCCGGCCGATGATCATTTTGGAGCAGCCGTAGTTCTGACGGAAGGTGGCATGCAGCAAGCCTTCGCGCGGGCCGGCATAGCGCATATCCAGCGGATAGCCGCCCTGGACGACATTTTTTTCCACAAAGTAATTTTTTACCAGGGAATCAATACATTTTACCCGAACGCCGGCCGGGATATCACCGGGTTTCAAATTGCCGACGAGAGAATGGATATAGACTCCGTCGCAGACTTCCACCGCTATTTTGCATAGATATTCATGGGAACGGTGCATGGGGTTTCTGAGCTGCAGAGCAGCCACTTCAGCCCAGCCCCGATCATCAAATATTTTGCGGGACTGCTCCGGGCGCATGTAGACCCCGGCATATTTGGTGGGGTATTCGGCTTCACTCAGCACCTTGACCGGTCCGGCAAGGCTGAAGCCTTTTTGCTCCATAACCATCTGGACGCCGGGGTGATCGTCTTTGGCGATTTTCCAGAATTCTTCAGGAGTTGGTGTACCCTCGCCCATGTACACTTTTTCGCATTCATACTTTTTGTCGGCTTCGGTCATCTCAAATTTTTCGGTGACCTTCATGGTGGCCATGATTTCATCCCCTTCAGGATCGTAGAGGGAAATCTCGTCACCTTCATTGATGCCGTCCGCATCTTCTTTGGTGACCGACAGGGTCACCGGTATGGGCCAGAAGGTCCCATCAGCCAGCAAATAGTTTTCACAAACGCCCTTCCAGTCTGCTTTGGTCATAAAACCGGTCAAAGGGCTGAAGCCGCCGATGCCCATCATAATCAGATCACCTTTTTCCCGCTGTGAAATGGAAATCTTTTTGAGGCTTTCGGCTTTCGTCTTTTCGGCGTCCAACTCAGCGCCTTCAAGCAGGCAGCAGGTCAGACCTTTTCCGCCATGAGGTGGAATCAATTTTGACATTTGATCTTTTCTCCTTTCCTTATTTATTTTTCGTATGAATCGGCTACGCGATCGGTTCGCATGTTTGATAAAACAACGATAAATAGTAAGAAATATTGCCTTTGTCAAGAAAAATTCGATGCCGGCCAGGGAGACGTCAACGTAAATGCTAAACCATTAGCAGTAGAAGGTTTTCTAAGACAAAAAAATGTCATGATTCTTAATAAATAGGTAATTCTTGCAAAATCAGGCGCCTATTAATTTCAGGGATGGAACCCTGTTGTACCTCGCGTTAGAGTTGACACACTATCCATGTTTTGCCATACTTCGTCATCATAAAACAAATTTCGATCTCACCTTTCGACCGCGCGGCGGAGATGCCAATGAAGCTTTGCCAAAGTTGCGGCCAACTGCTGGCCGAAGATATCAGCACCTGTCCGGCATGCGGCAACGAAGTCGCAGAAGGCAGAAAAACGATAGATGATTACCGGATCATCGATGTGCTCCACGAAGGGTATGCCACGATCCTCTGTCGCGCTGGTAAGGATCAGGTCGAAGAATCGGTCATGATCCGTATCTTCAACCCGCAGTCCGGTGTTGACGAAAAAATCGCTGAACGCCTTAAAAATGAGCTGGAAGAACTTAAAAAACTTCCCGAAAAATATTTTGTCAGACATTTTGAGGTCCGGCAATCATCCGACGGTCTGTGGTACCGGGTCAGCGAATGGCTCGATACGGAAAACTGGGGAAATTTAATCGCATCCGGTGCCTTCCACGACTACCGGGTCGCTTTCCAGCTCTTTTACCGAATTGCCTCCATCCTGGAAGGGCTTCACCGCATCGGTCACTTCATTCCCCATCTGATCATAGATGACATACTGGTCATTAAGGGTGATGAGGATGAGCTTGAGATTAAAATCGACTACAAGCTATCCCGTTTTTTCGATCCTAAACTGGATCGTCCCGGACCGACCCTCCAGAAGCTGCTGTCTTGTCACCCGGACATCATCAACCAGCGCCCACTGGACTTTCGCAGTGACATCTGGTCATTGGGAAAGATCTTCGTGGAACTGCTTACGGCGGAGCATGATTCGACGGATTTTCAAGCTGAAATAGACGCATTGCCCCTGCCCCCGGAAATTGCCGTGCTGCTCAAAACCATGTTGGCGGATGATCCCAACCTGCGCCCCCAATCCATGGCCGAAGTTGCTGAAAGCATCTCCCGCGTAGAAGAAAAGGAGATTGAATCTGCCATGCGCCGCCGTCGCGATGCAATGCAAGCGCCGGTGCAGGAAATCCGAAGCCTGAAAAAACGGATCGGCCAGCTGGTTTTAATCGTCGGTATCGTAGCGATACTGGTGATGCTGGCCTGGTTTTTCTTTTTTTTCAGGCAAAAAGATACCGAAAAGATTTTCGGAGAGCATGCCAATCGATATGCGAAATCCGTCGCATTTGTTTTGACCGAATACTGGCTCAGCGCCGGCGAAAACCGTGTTTACCAGAATCGTAGTGAAGGCACTGCTTTTCTGGTGGACAACACCGGTTATCTGCTTACCAACCGGCATGTCGTCTGCCCATGGTTGGAAGACGGCAATTTTTATCTTTGGATTCGTCGACTCGTGAATCAACAAGGCCCTCTTCAGCTGGGTTATCGCATCTTTCTGTGGTTTGAAGGCGAGAAGGCCTTCAAACGCTTGCCGGGGTTATCTAAAAGCGCCGAATTGGACGACATCTATCGGCTGTCCGCGGCCTTTCGTACGGACGGCGAACCCCGTCTGACCATCGCCGGCGTCGCGCGATCGCCGGATAGAACCTGGCAGTTAATCAGATCGCCCCTCAAGGATGACTTTGCGGTGCTCAAGATCGATCGGGTGCCGGAAGGTCTCCATCCTCTGCCGCTGGATGAAAAAATGGAGGCGCTGACGGTACCGAAATTGTCGCCGGTGATCGCCCTCGGAT
>JBAVYC010000674.1:0-1583 GCA_049698595.1 Desulfobacterales bacterium
TGTTTGGAATTTTGAATTTCGGTCATTGTGATTTGTTTGGTATTTGTTATTTGAAATTTTTTATTTACTGAAACCCGATAAGGACCGAAGGAAGACATAAATATGTTGCCAAAAATCAACCCGACCCAGACCCAAAGCTGGCAAAAGCTCAATGAGCACTTTGCCGAAATTAACAATGTCCACATGAAGGATCTTTTTGCTTCAGATCCTGAACGATTTAACCGGTTTCATCTTCAATTCAAAGATATCCTGGTGGATTATTCCAAAAACAGGATAACGGATGCAACCCTCAAACTGCTGTTAGAACTGGCAGAAGAAGCGGGCGTGCAAAAGGCCGTTAAAGACATGTTCAGCGGAGAAAAAATCAATGAGACCGAAAACCGGGCGGTTTTACATGTGGCCCTGCGCAACCGCAAAAATTCACCCATTTATGTCGACGGTCAAAACGTGATGCCGCGGGTCAATGCCGTGTTGCAAAAGATGGAGGCTTTTTCTGAAAAAATAAGATCCGGCAACTGGCAAGGTTATTCGGGTAAAAAAATTACCGATATCGTCAACATCGGCATCGGGGGTTCGGACCTGGGGCCGGTGATGGTCACCGAAGCCTTGCGTCCTTATGCAGACAAGGAGTTAGCCGTTCACTTTGTTTCCAACATCGATGGCACCCATATCACGGAAACATTGAAAAAATTAGATCCGGCGACGACGTTGTTTTTAATTGCCTCTAAGACATTCACCACCCAGGAAACCATGACCAATGCCTTTAGTGCCCGGGAGTGGTTTTTAAAACAGGCTGGAGATTCGGCTCATGTGGCCAGGCATTTTGCGGCTTTGTCAACCAATGTTGAAAAAGTCGAAGCGTTCGGCATCGATAAAGACAACATGTTCGAATTCTGGGATTGGGTGGGCGGACGCTATTCCCTGTGGTCGGCCATAGGATTATCCGTTGCCTGTTACATCGGATTCGACAACTTTGTCGATCTGCTCGAGGGCGCCCACGAAATGGATCGGCACTTCCTGGAAACACCGTTTGACAAAAACATCCCCGTCATATTGGCCCTGATCGGCCTCTGGTATAACAATTTTTTTGATGCCGCGACAGAAGTCATCTTGCCCTACGATCAATACCTGCACCGGTTTCCGGCTTACTTTCAGCAGGGTAATATGGAAAGCAACGGCAAATCGGCCGGCCGGGACGGAAAGCGAGTCAATTATCAAACGGGTCCTATTATCTGGGGTGAGCCCGGCACCAACGGCCAGCATGCCTTCTATCAACTGATTCATCAGGGGACGAAATTTATACCGGCGGATTTCCTGGCACCGGCTGTCAGCCACAACCCCATCGGCGAGCATCACAATATCCTGCTGTCCAATTTTTTTGCCCAAACCGAAGCCCTCATGAACGGCAAGCCCAAAGCAGAAGTGGTTGCAGAATTAAAAAAGGCCGGCAAAACAGATCTTGAAATTGAAAAACTAGCTCCCCACAAAATATTTGAAGGCAACAAACCAACCAATTCCATTTTATTCAAGCAGTTGACGCCGAGAGTCCTGGGCAGTTTAATTGCCATGTATGAGCATAAAAT
>JBAVYC010000675.1:0-6632 GCA_049698595.1 Desulfobacterales bacterium
CAGTCCAATTCGCACTTGTTGCACTCCACACAATCCTCGGGATATGCAATGATGGGCTTGTCATCATCTTCATTCCAACGAAAAACATTCACAAAGCACGCATCGAAACATGTCATGCACCCGGTGCACCCATCCAGGTCGATGTTAATGGTGTTCATGCCCACTCTCCTTTCCGTTAAGAATGGTTGGCTTTTTAATGTGTCTATGCGCCAAAAAACCGCAGCGGAATGCTGGAACCGCTTGATCTGAGATTTTACAGCGCCGCGTCTTTTATAGTTGAATGAAAATTTTACTGTACAGCAGTGTAGCATATATGCTATACGATCGTGCAGCATAAATGTCAATCAGAATTTTACAAAAATTCACTTTTTCCGGCTGACTCAACTTAAATAATTAAAATTAATCAAAAAATACATTGACTTAACCGTCTTTTACCAGAATAGTGACGGTTGGACAGTATGCAGAAAATTCGGAGATGACACGGTTTTTACAAGCTATGAATCAGCGCAAAAACAGGCGGCAATTAGGGAAACAATCCAGAGAAAAATCTGAAAAAACAAAAGAAACGGTTCTCAGGGCGGCGCTTGTGGAGTTTGCCTGGAAAGGCTTTTTTAACGCCAAATTAAGGGATATTGCGGCTCGTGCCGGAACCACTCACAGCCTGATTCGCCATCATTTCGGGTCTAAGGATGATTTATGGAAAGCGGTGGTGGATTACGGGCTGCAACTGCACGAAGAAAGCCTGCTAAAGATACTCACTCTGCGGGAATCGGCTGACCCTGTAGAACTTTTCAAGGATTTCATTGCAACGTACATATCAACGGTTGCCAAACACCCGGAGCTGTCCAAAATCTTGTTGCACGATAACAGCAGGACCAGCCCACATCTTAACTACCTCATCGAAAAGCAGAAACATCTGCATGCCGTCATAGAGCCTGTTTTCAAAAACGCCCAGGCATGCGGATACTTTAAAGGCTTTGACCATGACAGTTTCAGCGTGTATGTGCGAGCGCTGGTTGAAACCCCCATCGTTACAAGGGATATGACCAATAAACTGTTGAAAGAAGATATCCGATCCGATAAAGGCATCGCCATGCATACGGAGCGGGTGCTAGATTTCCTTTTTCATAAATAGAAATAGAAACCCCATGCTTCAGCAAATAGTGGCAAAATTCTGATCCATAATCGATGGATGGTATAGATTCAGCTTCGTAACTCAATATTGGATCATCTATAAAATTCCCTATCCCTTTCTGTCACGATATGTTGTGGAGGCAGCTCCCAATGAAGTTTGTTTGATAACGGCGATGCATACACAATCAGTGACGATGCTAAATACGTTTCATTTCGCTGACAAATACACAGCATCAACCCTTAAAAACCGAAAAATTGTTAAGGCCCTCAGGACTATCTATTTGTATTCTTCCTGTTTACCGTGGTCATGATAATTTTCACGATTCCATATCCGGCGCTTCAGCCCATGGCGGCCGGCTATGCCCTGGAAGCGCTTTTAGGTCTGCCGTATTTTTATGGCTGCCTTGTGGTAACCGCTATTATATTGGTGTGCTCCTTGCGCGGTTTCATGAGCGCATTATTGTGGAGCGAAAATCTGTTGCAATTAGTCATTCCACTATTCCATCATTCCATGTGGCTTCCTAACTTGGGTGGCCATAAAAAAGGCCATATTTCCAACGATTTGTAGAAATTCCGAGACGTTTAATTACGCTTCGAAGATAACGGGCGTTAGAATTGTCCTTTGTGGGCGTCGGTCGAGTTAGGACCTGATTTTTTATGTAAATGAGTACGCCATCATTCGTTTTTAGTGCATAAGGAGCCGTTCACATTATCGCATGGATGGGCAACCGGTATTCCCATTTATCAGCCCCTTTCAATTGATTTCGAATTCGATGATGATATAAAAGATTTAATTAAAGCGAGAGTAAAAAATCAGCAATAATCTGAAAAATTTCTTTGGGTTTTTCCATAGGGATAAGATGACCGGCATCCGCAACAAGACGGTATGAGCCATGAGCTAGTTCTGCGTCCCCGATATTGATGGCAAGCGTTTGCGGCGCGTTATTCATTTTCGATCCTATATCAGTAGTGTCCTGAGGTGGTGAAAATTACCGGTAACATGTCCTCAAAAAATCATCCCAGTAGTTTCCCAACGCTACTCAAATGATTTCCAGTCAGGCCGAGTCGTCGCCTTTGAGAAAGGATTCGCGCAGTTTCCGTTTCAACAACTTGCCGGCCGGGCTTCTAGGAAAATCGTCCACCATGAAGAGGCGTTTGGGAACCTTGTATGCAGACAACCTGGCTTTTAAGAAATCCTTCAACTCCTTTGGGTCGATGGTCTGGCCTGGTTTCGGGAGGATGACGGCGGTGACTCTTTCGCCCCACTCCTTGTCCGGCGTGCCGATGACGGCACATTCCTGTACATCCGGGTGGGCGTAGAGCACCTCTTCCACTTCCAGGGAATAGACGTTTTCACCCCCGCTGATGATCATGTCCTTCAGCCGGTCGACGATGAACAGGTAGCCGTTCTCGTCCAATACACCCACGTCGCCGGATCGAAACCAGCCGCCGGGCCAGAAGGCTTCGCGCGTGCCTGCGACATTGTTGAAATACCCCTTCATGATGTTCGGGCCACGAACGCAGACTTCGCCCGTACTGTGCGGCTCCAGTATGTTTCCGTTTTCGTCCCTGATCTGGATCTCCACGCCGGGCACTTCCGTTCCCACCGAACCGATAACGTGCCGGTATTGATGGTTGTAGGCTACGGTCGGAGCGGCTTCGGTCATGCCATAGCCCTCGTAAATGGACAGACCGGTCCGCTCTTTCCATTGATGGACGGTTTCGGCTGCCATGCTGGCCGCAGCGGAAAAACAGTACCGGACGTCGCCCATGGTTTCCTTGAGCCGATCCAGGGTCAACAGCCGCACATAGATGGTGGGAACGGAGAAAAACTTGGTGATTCGTCCCGCCTTCATGGCAGCCAAAACACGGTCCAGGTCAAAGCCGGGCATGAGCTCCAGGCACCCGCCGCTGAGGATGGTAGCATTCATGATGTGCATTTGACCAAAGACATGGTTGAAAGGCAGAAAGCAAAGCGCCTTGTCGGTTTCACTGGAGCGTTCGTGGTGTACAACGGTGTGGATGGCGGCGTTGATATTTTCGTGGCTCAACATGACCCCTTTTGGAATCCCCGTGGTCCCGCCGGTATACAAAATAGCGGCCGTGTCCGTTCTTTCGGCGTCCACTGCCTTAAAGACGCCTTGGCCGGAATTAAGCAGCTTTTCAAAACTCAGGTCGCCTTCCGGGCAGATGATTTTTGTAAGACAATCTCCATCTCGCAATTTTTCAAGGTCACCCAGCTTTTCGTCATGCGTAAAAATCACCTTGGGACGTGAATGGTTGACCAGCAGGATCAGCTCATCCGCTTTCAGCTGGCTCGAAAGCGTCACCGCAACGGCCCCGATCTTGATCACGCCAAAATAGAAGGCCAGCCAGTCTCCGGAATTGGGTGCGCACAAGGCTACGTGGTCGCCGGACGCGATCCCTATCTTTAACAGGGCCGTGGCCACCCGGTTGGCCCGCTCATTTAGGAGCGCGTAGCTGGTCTCCTTGAGATCTTCGCTGATGGCGGGCTGTTCCGGGAAGTAGAAAGCGGACATTTCCAAGTTTTTCGCCAGATTCATATTTCGTTCTCCTTCTACATCATCGAAGGGATGAAGAGGGCAATTTGAGGAAAGATCGTCAGTAGGACAATCGCCAGGAAGGCCGCCAGTAAGAATGGCAGGATTCCCCTGAAGATGACCGTCATCGGCACGGTGGGCGCCGCAGCCTTCAACACAAAGACATTGAGACCCACGGGAGGGGTAATCAGCCCGACTTCCAGAACAATGACCATCAGAACCCCAAACCAGATGGGATCGAACTGCATGGCCTGAATGACCGGAAAGATAATGGGAACGGTCAGGATCATGATGGCGTAACAATCCATGATGCATCCCAGGATGATGTATATCAAAATGATTCCGGCCAGAACCACCATTTTCGGCAGGGCAATGCCGGTGATGAAATCGGCCAGCCCCATGGGAATCCTTGCCAGGCCTAAAAATGTGGAAAAGATATTGGCGCCGATGATGATGAAGAAAATCATCGCCGTTGTTTTCCCCGTGTCCAGAAGGCACCGTATGAGGCTGCGCACGCTCAGTTTTCTTTTGAAAAGCGCAAACAGAAAGGCGCCAAAGGCGCCGAAACCAGCGGCCTCGGTCGGTGTGAAGACCCCAAAGTAAATCCCCCCCATGACAACACAGAACAATAGAAGCATTCCCCAGGTGCCCCCAAGAGACTTGAACTTGGTTTTCCAGGTGGTGCGTTGCCCGGGGGGACCCATCTGCGGGCGCAGTAGGCACTGAATGTAGATGGCGATGATAAACAGCCCGGCAAGGAGGATACCGGGCAAAAAGCCCGCCATGAAAAGCTTGCCGATGGACTCCTCGGTCAGGATGCCGTAAATTATAAAACCGATACTCGGTGGGATCAGTATGCCCAGGGTCCCGCCGGCTGCCACGCATCCGGTCGAGAGTCTCGGATCGTATTTGTATTTGTCCATTTCGGGAATCGCCACCATACCCATTGTCGCGCCCGTTGCCAGGGAAGACCCGCAAACCGCCGCAAAACCGGCACAGGCCATGACCGTCGCCATGGCCAATCCACCCCGGAAATGCCCCATCCAGGCATATACGGTCCGGTAGATGTCCGCACTGATCCCGGAAATAAAGGCAAATTGGCCCATGAGCACAAACAGCGGAATGACGCTCAGGGTGTAGGAGGAGCCCTCGGCCAGCGGTGTGATGCCCAGGATGTGGACACCGGCTTCCACACCGACCAAAATGGACAGGCCAAGAAATCCGATCAGGGCCATGGCCATGCCGATGTACATCCCCAGGGCAAGCAGAACGACCAAACAGACAATCCCGGCCAATCCGACGATCTCAGGGCTCAAGACAATTCCTCCCCTTGGCTGAAAAAAATCAACTGAACGATGGATCTAAGCAGTTCGATACACATGACAAAACAGCCCAGCACGAGATAGAATACGAAAGGATAGGCGGGAATGTGGAGATTGGGTGACGCCTCCCCCACCACCCTCAACTCCAGTGCCTTTGCCACCCCCATCCAGGTGATCAGTCCCATCAGTGCCAGGCAGACCAGATGGTTGGCCACATCGATCAGTTTTTTCAATTTTGGAGGCAGCAGGGGCAAGAGGATGTCGACGGCGACATGGCCTTTTTGCGACTGGGTATACCCGATAAAGGAAAAAATAAGGATCAGGACCAGGTATTCGGTCAGTTCGAATACTCCCGTGATGGGGCGGCTGAAAATATAACGCCCCACCACGTCCACAGTGGTCAGGCCCATCATCGCAAACAGGGAAAAAGCGCCCAGGTATGACAATGCGGAACTGAACCATGCCAGTTTTTTGTCGATGTGCTTCAAGTCCATTCGTTACCCGCCATCTGCTACTCGCTGGTCAGGGCGACGGCGGCATCCAGGATTGCCTGGCCTGGAAGCCCCCGGGAGGTCATGTCCTTGACCCATTGGTCCCTGAGGGGCATGGTGAGGTTTTTCAGCTTTTCCTTTTCACCCGCCGGCAGTTGAAGGACTTCCATGCCTTTTTTGACGCAGAGATTTCTCATCGGCACATTGGTGTCATCGAAGACCCTGCCGGCTTCACGGGACATCGCCAAACCCGTGGTCTCATCGATGACTTTCTTCACGTCCTCGGGCAGGGATTCCCATTTTCTCTTGTTCATCACCACCATCATGCTCATGGTGTAAAACTCCGTTTCAGTGCCGTATTTCAGCAGTTCTGCCAGCTTGAACACGAAATTGCCCTCCCATGGCAGCACGGTCCCTTCGATGACCCCTCTCTCGAGGGCCGTATAGGTCTCGGTGACCGGCATGTTGACGGGAACGGCCCCAAAGATTTTAAGCGCTTCGGTCACGTGTGGACTGGCGGTTCTGAACTTCAACCCCTTCAAGTCCTCAACGGCCCGTACCGGCTTCTTTACCGTATTGAACCCCCCGGACGGGTGGCAGAATAGCGCCAGGAGTTTGACTTTTCCGTATTCCTTCTGAAACTCGGGAAACTGTTCATAGGTTTTCCACATAGCAACAGAAGTCTTTGTGGCGGATGTGATCATGAACGGCAGCTCGAAAACCGATGTCAATGGAAACCGGCCGGGCGTATAATCCTGCAGGGTATAGGAAATATCCGCAATACCTTTTTCCGCAAGATCATAGTGATCCGGCATTTTTCCGAGGGCGCCTCCTGGAAAAAATGTCACCTTGACTTTTCCATTGGTCATTTCACTGATTTTTTTAGCCCAGGGTTCGAATACTTTTGTCTGCATCGTATGTTTCGGTGAGAAACCGGTGGCGAATTTCAGGTCGATGGTTTTGGCGGATGCATCGACGACGCCGGTAAACAGGGCGCAGCAGATAAAAGCGATAAATGTAACGCATAGAATTAATGCTCTTTTCATGATATCAACCTCCCTCCCTATCTTGTTGTGGTTTGTGATGCTGATTTTGCCTACGAACTTCAACGGTCCGATAAACGG
>JBAVYC010000676.1:0-2006 GCA_049698595.1 Desulfobacterales bacterium
CAATATGGCTGGTACGAAGCAACGGGCTCAAGGAGTCGTCCGTCCCGTTGATTAAACGCAAATGGAAACGCTTGG
The DNA here is from genome assembly GCA_049698595.1 of Desulfobacterales bacterium. Lineage (GTDB taxonomy): Bacteria > Desulfobacterota > Desulfobacteria > Desulfobacterales > JAFDCJ01 > JAFDCJ01. Next base: position 76 of record JBAVYC010000676.1, read on the forward strand.
GCTTGGGATGAAAAAGGAAAAAAGTATGGATCTTTCAATCCAACATCTGTAAACTCATTTTGCCCTGTCGCTGGGGCTAGGTACTCACTTCAGGTGGGGGATTTTGACCCGGCCACAGGTGGGGGATTTTCAAGTGGCCATCGGGGGCGTATGCGTGCCGGGTCGACCTGCGCGGCTTTGTTTCAACGAAGACGTAAGCTGATAGCGAAGTCTGATCTGCGGTAAAAATACATCAACATCAATGATTATTGACAATTTTCAATGAATTTGGGATCATTATCCAAAAAATAACGTTTGACAGAACGGTTGCGCGAAAGAATAAATAACAAAACTGGGATGATATTGATTTGGCTGATTATATTCTAACCGACCACGCATTAATGGAAATGCGCCGAAGGGACATTAGCGAAGAGGAGATCAAAAAGGTAATGATTTCACCCGAGCAAAGGCTTAATATACGAAAAGGTCGCTGTGTTTACCAGTCGCGATTAGCATATGGAGAACCGGTTCGTGATTTTTTGGTCCGTGTTTTCGTGGATACAGATCGTGAACCAAACGAAGTGGTCACCGTATATCGTACCAGTAAAATAGACAAATATTGGAGATAGTTATGAAAATAATTTATGATACAAAAACTGATATATTAACAATTATTCTTAAAGATACATCTATCATTGAAAGTGATGAAGAAAAGCAGGGAATTATTTTAGATTACGATGCCGCTGGCGATGTAGTATCTTTAGAAATTCTGGATGCAAAAAAGCGGGTCAGCGAGCCGACTCAAATATCGTATCAAGTGGCAGCACAAAGCGAAAGCCTGCCCGGCGAAGTCCAGTTATAACTATTTTTTGGCAGTCTGCGTCTGCGGAAGTCTGTCGAGCCGTAGAAGCAAGCGAAGTCTGGCCTGCTTGGGTCTACGGTAAATGATTCAAATCAACCGCCGACGGTCGACAACAAACGCTGACATTTTTCCGCCTGTAGCGGTGAAACCGAACATCACTCCACAGGCAAAAAAATCCTTAAATTTCTGGCAGCACCCTTTAAGTCTGCGTTAGTTCTCCTCCCTACCTTACTGACTTCTCGACTTTTTTCTTCTCCCTTTGCGCCATGCGCTATGCCCTACGCGATACCCCACCTTACCTGCCCCGCCTGCCCAACCTGTCCAACCTGTCCAGCCTGCCCAACCTGTCCAGTTAAATGTTTACCCCGTGAAATCTTTGTTGCATTTATTTCTCTGGGGCGAGCTCTTAGGAATTGCTCGCCGATTTAACCGGGATGAAATCTTTGTTGCCTTTATTTCATCGGGGTGTCCCATATTTACAACCCACAACAAACAACATACAACTGACAAAGCGCAGCTTCTTTAACTGGGGTGGCTAAATGAAAAAGTCCGCGTCAGTCCGCGTGTGTCCGCGGTTAATAACAAAAGCTTAAACTATATGAATTACGAAGATGCTCTGTTGTTTGCAGATGATGATATCAACGAAAATTGGGAAACCTACAAACAAAGATTCCTGAAAGGAGACTCCTCATGAGCAACCCAAATAGCTTTGTCAATAAAAATACCATGCTCGTGCGCGAGTTCGATAAATATATCCTGGAGCATCCGGGGGTTGCAGAAAAGATTCCTGACAATGCCTTGGTTGTTATGCAGATTGTTGGTGACGAAGAATTTAACGAGTGGGCCAGAAGATCGGGGCAGAGCGTAGCGGAAGAAGATAATCCGATAGTGTATATTACAGTCACAGAATTAAAGCCGGTTCGTTCACGAATAGAAAAGTTAAAAGTTGAGATGGCTGCTTAAATGCGATGTTATCCGTTCTCACACACCTTCTCAACTTCTTTTTTTTAGCAGTGTCTGCGGTAAAAAACAACAAGAGGATAAAAATACAATCCACGCTCAAATTCAAGATATGCACGTTCTGCACGAA
>JBAVYC010000677.1:0-11119 GCA_049698595.1 Desulfobacterales bacterium
AGGTAGTTTTACCGGCCGCTCGGTTCGGTATGATTCAAACGCTCCGAATACGATTTCATGGGTTTTGGCCGCATCCTCCAAATTACAATGGGATTCCTGATCATGGCGGATGCAATCTATAAAATGATTGATTTCACCCTGAAACGGATGGTGGGATACATCGGCGTTATCGGGGCAAATCGTCGGCAATTCGATCCAATCTTTTTGGCCCGGGTATTTATGGGACCAGACCTTGTTGTTTTTTACCGTACCCTTGTCACCGAAAATCTCGATCGGAAAGCCATAGGGTTGAATACATTCAAAATTGGCGGAAACCTTACCGAGGACACCGTTTGAAAATTTTACGAGGGCCATCTCCAGCCCTGGAAATTCAAGGGGATCGCCCTCATGCCAGTCATTGGTGAGAGGATTGTACTGGCGGGTCGATTGCCCGCGCTTGCCCCCTTGATAGGCAAACACTTCCATCGGCTCCGCGGCGCTGTACTCATCCTGGGTTGCAAACCAGCGTAGGGCATCGATGGCATGACAACCGGCGGTTAGAAAGGCACTGCCCCCCATGGCGAGGGTGCGTCCTTGTGGATACCCGCCCCACCAATCACCGCAGTAACTTTGATAATCGGTTTCAACACTGTATATTTCGCCAAAGGTATCATCGTGGGTCATGCGCTTGAGCATTTGGAAAAGCGGGTTCCATCGCAACACGAAACTGACGATCGTTTTGACCTGCGCTTTTTTGACCGCGGACCGCATGCGCTTGAGTTCATCCAGGGTCTGGCAGGCCGGTTTTTCAATGACGATATGTTTTTGAGCCTGGGCTGCCAGAACCACATTGTCGGCGTGCAGATGCTGAGGTGTGCAGACCGACACAATATCCACCCCGGGTGCCGTGAGCGCCTTTTCGTAATCATCAAAAACCGGAACATCCAGCCCCTCGTTTTTAGCACGTGCTTGGGCGCCTTCCAGGGTTCGACTGGAAATGGCGACAATCTCGGTGAAGGGATTGTTTTTATACGCTTCGATATGTTGGGTCGACACCCAACCGGCCCCATGAATCAAGATCCCCAATTTCGATTTTTTCATATCTTCCTCCATGCTCATTTTATCAGTTCTGCCCAACCGTTTCGGGTGCTGTTGCTCAAAACCATTAAATTCTGAATGCGGGTATCCGGCGTAATTTCACATCCGGCGGATATAATGCAGCGGCCCCCCGATGCCCGGCAGGCCTGACGTGCACTTTCGGTGATGCTTTTTTCACTGCCGTCTTGAATGATGCTGACCGGATCACTATTGCCGCTAAAAACTTGATGTTCCGACAGCAGCGGTGCGAAGCGCGCCATTTCGGTTACGGCATGATCGATATCAATGATATCGGCACCGGTTTTTATCATCATGGGCAAGATCGCAGTGGTGTCGCCACAAATATGCAGCTTGGCTAAAGCACCGCGGGAATGGATAAAATCAACTATATTTTTCTCCCCCGGAAAGCCATATTGAGCATATAATTCGGGGCCGATTTGAGAACAGACGGCATCTCCAATCCCGATACAATGGGCGCCGGCCTCAATTTGGCGGTCAATGAAATCAAAAGCGGTCCGCTGAAATAGGTCAACGGCCCGGGCGACCGCCCGGGGGTGTTCGAACAGATCCAAACAGGCCTTTTGAAACCCGCGCAGATTGACGTAACAGGCCAGTGGGCCTTCTACCCAACCCACGATAAAATAGGTGTCCCCGATAAGCTGCTTAAAGCGCGCAATTTCATTGACGCGGTTTAAAAGCCGCGGGTTCTGCTCTACTTCGGGGAGAATCAAATCGTCGACATTCTCAGGCTCCATGATGAGCAGATTTCGGGGTAGCGGCAGATTATCGGCGGGGTAGTCGATCTGCATCCCGAACGCTTCCGCTTCGGCATAAGGGTCCGACATCACCGTAACCCAGTCGATTCCGAAGTCCTGGGCACACTTTAGCATGGCCGCACATTTATAGCGGTAATCGAGGCAAAAATCGCGATATTGCACACCGGCATACCGGGCTGCGAAGCGCATAATAATGGGATGAAACGGCAGCCGATCGACCGGCTTTTGCTGAATAAAGTTTAGCGATCGCTCATAGGCGTTCATTTTACGTCCTTAGGCCGGTCAGGAATAAAAAGTGGCATATTTTTCCATCGCATCCATCAGCGCTTTTACGTTTGGCAGCGGTACACCTGGATAAAGACCGTATATCATCATCAATCCCCCCTGGGCTGAACCGAGTTTTTCCACCTCTTCCCGAATCAGGGCATCGATTTGGGCCGGTGTGCCATAGGGCGTAACCTTCTGGCGATCCACGTCAAGATCGATGCACACCTTTCCTTGGAGCTTATCCGCTATCCAGTCGATACCGTTGACCAAATCCTGCAAATTGAACACCTCGACGCCGCAGGCCAGCAAATCATCAATCAACACCCGGATGTCGCCATCGGAATGCATATGCACAATACAGCCCGCTTGGCGAGCCGGCCTCACTAACCGCCGATAAACCGGCGCAATGAATTGACGGAAGTGGTCGGGTGTAATCAGCGGGCCGACCTGCATCCCCAAATCTTCCGGATAACCGATCCATTCAACGCCAAGTTCGATAAAACGTTTGACCACCCAAACGTTAAAGGACGCGATCATCTCGATGAGTCGCCCCAGGCAAGGGTTATTTTCAAACATATCCATGACAAGGTTTTCGTAACCCCGGATATCACATAGCCGCAAGAAGGTATGGCCATGTGGCAACGAGGCCTGGACCAGTTCACCGGCTGCTTTTTGGAACTCTATTTTTTGGGCGGCTTTTTCCCAGTCTACCGCTAAGAGCCCATCGGTAATTTCCGGATCCGGGGGTGTATAGGCATCAAATAGTTGCCAATCCGCCAGGGGATGATCCGTTACCGTGCCGGTAAGCCCCTCTGCGCGTGTCGTCCAGACGCATCCCCAGGGATCCGTAAACGGGTGGTTTTGACGTTGAACCGCTGAGATCTCCGGTACAATCCGGTCCACCGGGGTGTAATCCGGAAACAGAAGGGGATGTTCCGCCATCAAGGCTTGGAGCGCTTCATGGGGATAGTGAAACCAGCACGCCGGGTTGATATGAAAGATGACCGGTATCCAGTCCGGTTTTTCAAATTGAACTGCACGTCGAAGATTTTCACTTATGTCCAATAATTATCCTTTTGAAGCACCCATACGCACAAAAAATAATCATGTGGAATAGCCTAAAGGGGTTTGGTTGTCAAGATTGCATTTCTGCAGGAATTCCTTGGGTCAAGCCCCGGATTCGGTCAGTGCCGCTTTTTAATCCACTTGACTTATTTGAGTAGAATCCGTAATAGTTGCCAGTTTGGCTTGCTCGCATTTGGTCGGCACATCCGGCGGCGGCATTATTCTTTTGAACGATGGTTTATTCGTGAACCCTAAGGGGGGTAACAACAATGGCTGTATTTATCACCGGTGGACACGGGCATATTGGCTCCTGGGCGGCGTATTTTCTGGCCAAAGCAGGGGAGCAGATCATACTCTATGACACGAACCCGATGGTCCCGGATCATCTGGCTGAGGTCACCCAAAACATCACCTTTATCAAAGGCGATGTGATGGATTTTCCGTGTTTAACTGAAACTTTCAAAAAGTATAATAATGAAATAAACGGCATATTGCACACCGTCGGCGTCATGGGAGAATTGGTGCTCGAAAATCCCTACGCTAATGTGAGGCTCAACATCGGCGGGACCCACAATATGCTGGAGATTGCCAGGCAGTTTGAAATTCCCAAAGTCGTTTATACCAGTACCGGCGCTGTTTACGGGGCAGTTTCCGGGACGGTGGCCGAAGACCAGTATCCGCCGAGTCCGTGCGATCTTTACGGTTCGACCAAAGCTTCCTGTGAATTTTTAGGGCAACAATACGCCAATTCCTTTGGGTTCGAGTTCAGAATCAGTCGGGTCTACTTTTGTTACGGGCAGGGCAAATGGCCCTCCCGATTTATCAGGCTTTATCGGCTGGGCTTCGGTGCGCTGGAAGGATTGGAAGATTTAGCGATGGACAAAGGTGCCGATCAGAAACTGGATTTCACGTATATCGAAGATGCCGCCCGGGGGACCGCCATGCTGTATCAGGCTGAAGAGGTCAAACATACTATTTATAACATTGCCACGGGAGTGCCCACCAGTTTAGGAAGGGTGGCCGAACTTTCCCGGAAGTATTCACCCTTTGCGGTCAAGGTCGAACTGGGACCCGGTGAACTCATGCAGCGCTGTGAAGCCCTGGATATCAGCCGGGCCAGAGAAGAGCTTGGGTATGAGCCTGAATACAGCGTTGAGGAAGGCGTAAAGAAGTATGCCGATTGGATCAAGGCAGTGATGAAGTGAAATGGCATCATTGTGGACAAAGCCAGGGAAGCAATAGATGAAATCGCCGGCACCTTGAGAGGTGTCTTAAAAGTTGCTTAAAGCATAAACATATTTATTCTTTGAATTTTTTGATATTGCATGATACGGAAGGTCGCGACAATGATCGGACGCTCGTGATTAAACCAGCGCTTGATCCTTATTGCCGGAAGCCGATTGGGATTATTGGATCTGAGCCCTATGGGCTTGTGTAGTTTAACTTTATTTTTAGGAGGAATACCGATGAAGATCGAATTAAGCAAAACCTTGGTGGAATTCACACCCGAGGCCGATCATGAGAAGACCATGTTAGAGGGGTTGTGGCGAATGCTGGTGGACTGTGCACGCTTCAATCAGAAGCTGGTACCGGTGGGTGAGTATGTCCCTGCTAAAAGCAACACGGCGCGCTTCGCCGTTGAAGGCGAAAAGGGCGAAGATGAATATCCGGCGGTCTATGTGGACAAGGACTGCACCTGCTATTGCCAGACTTGCAACAAATATGTCAATCTCAAGGCTGGGGACCGCATCCCACCGTGCTGCGGTAAGTTGATGGAGCTGCTGGACTGACAGACAGAAGGGATAAGTGCAGAATGAATTCCCTTGACTGGTTCATCATCATTGTCTGCCTGTCGGCAATGGTCGGGCTGAGTGTATATCTGGGTAGAAGCCAATCAACTGAAGAAGATTATTTGTTTCTTTCCCTGTAGCCCGACGCATTGCCATCGATCCTTCAACCGGCCTTAAAGGGGCCGGAGCGTCCGTACCATACTGGGCCTTCATATTTGGCGGCATCTTTCTTTATACTTCCTACTATGGCACCGACCAGAGCCAGGTTCAGCGTGAGCTGTCGGCCGCCACCACGGCCGACACCAAAAAATCGTTGCTGCCACATCAATTTAAATTTATACAGCAGACAGCCCCGCCTTATTTCGCTGAGATCCCCGATATCCCTCATTCTGTTTAAACACCTGTTTAATTGTTTAAGCAACTGTTTAATCATCCTTAACAACTTTTGATATTCAGGAAAACCCATTAATTTTTTTATATTATAATTACAATTAGTTATAATATTCATAAATCGGTCCGGATCCAGGCACGACTGTTGCAACCGTTGATTTCGGCTCTATCTACCCATAACTATTTTTAATCAGGGAAAAAACAAGTGCCTTCAAAATCAGAATTAGACCTTGTGGGTGTTGCATGGCCGGTGTGTTTGCTAAAATTTAAATGTGCGTTGAATGACCTGTGTTCCTGCGATGTGATGGACGTATTCGCCCGGGACCCCGCTGTTGTCGAAAATATAATCATGATCGCCGACCGATCCGGGGATACCGTCATCAAGCAGCACAAGGAAGGTGAGATTTATCGATTGTCAGTTGAAAAAAGGGCTTGAGTGAATATCAATATTCAATTTTTATACGGGGAATCACCATGGAAATTAACAGAAGGCATTTTTTCAAAATATCAGGCGCACTGGCCGCAGCAGCCCTGGTAAAAACCGATAAAGCGGCTAAAGCCGTCCAGGCTCCTTCAACCTCTCAGGATATACATGGCTGCCTGGTGGATACGACCCTTTGTGTCGGGTGCCGCAAATGCGAACAGGCCTGCAACGAACGTCACAGCCTGCCCAAGCCGGCCGAATCGTTTGAAGAGCTGGCGGTGCTTGAAAAAGAACGTCGCATGGATGAGACGACCTATACCGTTGTCAATAAGTATTATCCTCAAGACATCGGCACGTTAACCTGGCGCACGCGTCCGACATTTGTCAAATTTCAGTGTATGCACTGCAGCGACCCCTCCTGTGTTTCGGCCTGCATTGTAGGCGCGCTCACCAAACAGCCCAACGGCGCAGTTATCTATGACGCCGCCAAATGTATCGGCTGCCGGTATTGCATGGTGGCCTGTCCCTTCCAGGTGCCGGCTTATGAATATCACAATGCGCTGACACCTCAGGTGAGAAAATGTACGTTCTGTTTTAACTATATCAAAGACGGCGGACTGCCGGCCTGCGCTCAGGTTTGCCCGCGCGAAGTCATCACCTTCGGCAAAAAATCCGATCTTCTCAGGCTGGCGCGTTGGAAAATGAAAAACAATCCCGCCAAATATGTGGACCATATTTATGGAGAACATGAAGTCGGCGGAACCTCCTGGCTGTATCTTGCCTCCGAACCTTTTGAAACGGTCGGGTTTCCCAAGCTGGGCACCAAAGCACCGCCCAGGCTGACTGAGACAATTCAACACAGTCTTTTTCAATACTTTGCCGCGCCCATTATCCTTTACGCCGTGCTGGGCGGCATCATGGGGATCACCGGCTATCTGAAAGGCACCAGGGAGGTTACTAAAAGCGACACCGAAGAGAAAGGAGACACCCCATGAATATGCACCGTGAAGCAGCGCCGCTTGAAGAGGAAAAGTTTTTAACTCCGGGCGTGATGGTCATGTTGGCCCTCATGGCGGTGGGGCTGGCGTTTGTCGCCACGCGCTTTCTCTTCGGCATCGGCAAGGTCGCCAATTTGAACAATCAATTTCCCTGGGGCATCTGGATCGGAATTGACGTGGCGTCCGGCGTGGCGCTGGCGGCGGGCGGATTTACCACCGGTGCCATCGCCTATGTTTTTAACCGCGACCAGTACCATGCCGTCATCCGCCCGGCCCTGCTGACCGCCATGTTGGGTTATACCTTTGTGGTGCTAGGGCTTTTGGTGGATATCGGCCGGTACTGGAATATTACCAGTCCCATGTACAACTGGAATGGTAACTCCGTGCTGTTTGAAGTGGCCATGTGCGTGATGATTTATTTAAATGTTCTGTACATCGAATTTATTCCCATAGTGGTCGAACGCTTCCAAGGCCGGGTGAATCTACCCGGCCCCCTGGCGGGGCTTAACAATATATTAGAGACACTGCTATCCCTGGCCGATAAAATTCTGGGCAAGATCATGTTTCTGTTTATTATTGCCGGCATTGTACTATCCTGCCTGCATCAATCCAGTCTGGGTTCCCTGATGTTGATCGCCCAGTACAAGGTCCATCCCCTGTGGTATACGCCGATTTTGCCGCTCCTGTTTCTACTTTCCGCTTTTGCGGCGGGGTATCCCATGGTGACGTTTGAATCCATCATTGTGGCCAAGTCGTTTAACCGCCAACCGGAGATGGAGGTGCTGACCCCGCTGGCCAGGTTTATGCCACTTTTGATGGGAATCTATCTTGCCTTCAAGATTGGGGATATGATCGTTCGCGGCACCTATGTTTACCTGCTGGACGGTACCTACCAGACCAATGCGTTTTTGGTAGAGGTGCTTTTTGGTGTTTTGCTTCCTTTTGTACTCCTGCTGTTTAAAAGGATCCGCCAATCCGCCGGATGGTTGTTTTTTGCGTCAAGCGTTTTTGTCTTGGGCATCCTGCTTAACCGAATCAATGTTTTTGTGACCAGTTACTCGCCGCCGTATAAACTCGATGCCTATTTTCCTGCACTGGGAGAGATCTTTATCACCGTCGGCTTGATCGCCACGCTGATGTTTCTGTACCGGGTGTTTGTCTTCATCTTTCCGGTGCTGGGCGCTGAGCCCAAAAAGATGTCGACCACGCTTGCGGCGGTGCTGGCACTGACGGCGGCCCTGATGATCCTGTGGATACCCGGCGACGTTCGGGCGGATCAAATGGTGAAACAGCCCTTGGCGCTGGAAGAGAACATTACGCCTTCGATTGCCGATGCACCCAAAGTGGCGATTCTCAATAGCCCGGTGGTCAACAAATACAGCGATTTATACGAACCGGTGCGTTTCATGCACAGCAAACATGCCAACGTCCTGGGGGATTGCTCGATCTGTCACCACCGGATGCCCAGAGAAGAGCAGGATACCTACGGTGAACCGGTGTCCATGCTGCAGCTAAGGGAAAGGCAAACCGAACCGGTGGCCTGTTCGGTCTGCCATTCCGATCCGTTCAATTCAAAGGACCCGGGTACGCCGGGCTTGAAAGGGGCGTACCACCAACTTTGCATGGATTGCCACCAGGAGTCGGAACAGGTGCCCCATGCCCGCGGCCCGGTTCTTTACAGTGCAATGGTTCGCGGGCCGATTGCCAGAACTCTCGATACGCGAGCGCCCACCGATTGTCTGGCCTGTCACGCCAAAAAGGTTCCGAACCATAATCAGCTTGTCAAATTGGAAGGTAAAGTGGATGGGCCGGCAGTGACCCGGAATTGTCTTGCATGCCATGAAAAAGAGGGCAGGGCCATTTTAAAAACCGCGCACTGGAATTGGCATGGCCGGTCGCCCTATACGGTCGGCCACGAGAAACGGGTTGATTTAGGCAAGAAAAATAATACCATCAACAATTTTTGCATCAATTTGAACGGCAACTGGCCCCGCTGCACAAGCTGTCACATCGGCTACGGATGGAGGGATGCAAATTTTGATTTTAGCGATATGTCGAAAATTGACTGCCTGGTTTGCCATGACACCACCGGAAAATATGAGAAAGCGCCGCCGGCGGCCGGATTTCCGGTTAAAAATCTGGACCTGGTGGCCATCGCCCAAAATGTGGGCAGACCCAGCCGCGCCAATTGCGGCCTGAACTGTCATTTTCGCGGCGGCGGCGGTGACGCCGTCAAACACGGCGATATGAGTTCCATCCTGGCCAAACCGGAAAAGAATCATGATGTGCACATGGGGGTTACCGAAGGCGGACTGGATTTCAGGTGTCAGGACTGCCATAAAACCCGCAATCACATGATTTCCGGGCGCAGTATTTCCGTTCCGGCGGTGGAAGGGGATCTCTCCTGCGAATATTGTCATACGGACAGCCCCCATATCGGCAGTGAACTGATTGATCACCATCTGAATAAACACACCCGCCACGTGGCTTGCCAAACCTGCCACATTCCTGTTTATTCCAAGGGCAATCCGACTAAAATTTTCTGGGACTGGTCCACCGCCGGGCAGGACGACAAACAGCCGAAAGACAAATACGGCAAGCCGACGTACGTGAAAAAGAAAGGCAGCTTTCAGTGGAAAGAGGCGGTTAAGCCCACCTATCAATGGTACAACGGAACCGTCAAACGTTATCTGCTCGGCGATCGCATCAATGAAAACGGCACTACAGATTTAACCAGTCCGGTGGGAAGTTTCGATGACCCGGCCTCCCGGATATACCCCTTCAAAGTTCATCGCGGAAAACAGATCAGCGATGCGGTCTATAAATATCTGATCGCACCGCAGCTCTGGGAAGGGTACTGGAAACACTGGGATTGGGACAAGGCCTCACGGGACGGCATGAAGTCGGCCGGACTGGCTTACAGTGGGAAATATGAGTTTGTGGAAACCACCATGTACTGGGGCCTCACCCACGAAGTCGTACCCAAGGAGCAGGCGCTGTCCTGTGCCGAATGTCACGCCTCCCTGGCCAAGGCGCCCTATTGCGGGCGCTGCCACCAGGAAAGGTCGGATGTGAATTTCAAAGATCTGGTTCACAAAGGTATTGACTTTAAACAGCTGGCAGAAATGGGACGCGATGTGGCCGAATTAGTCGGCCAGACCAATTACATCGATTACAAAGCATTGGGATATGATGGCGATCCCATTGAAACCGGCAGCAGGTTTGATAAGCTCGGGCTGAACGTCGCGCACGCGAAAACAGTATTTAAAAAGAAAGAACTGGAGTAATGAAGTAATGGAATGATGGCCCGCCCTGGTGCGATCCGGCGTTTATTGCTTCTTATTATATAATAAGTTGAATTACAGTAGTTACATGGGATTTGGAGAAATAGAAAATGCCAACTAAAAGCAATGGGTTGATCTCCCGCCGCGGTTTCATGAAGCTTTCCGGTGCCGCCGCAGCCCTGGCGGCAGCCGGCGGTCCAGCCCGGGTTTTGCACGCGCTGGTTGAAAAAAAAGAAGGGAGCGCAGAAAAGCAAACCCGGGACGTGTATTCGGCCTGTGATATGTGTTTTAACAAATGCGGACTGATTGCCCGGGTGGAAGGCGGAGTGGTCAAAAAGCTGGATCCCAATCCGAAATCCCTAAAATCCCGCGGGATGCTATGCGCGCGGGGCAATGCGGGTGTCAAACAGCTTTATGATCCGGATCGCCTGAAATACCCGCTTCTGCGAAAAGGGCCACGGGGTGAGGGCAAATGGCAGCGCTTGAGCTGGGATCAGGCCCTGGACCATGCCGCCGAGCAGATGGATAAAATCGGGCAGCAGTATTCCCGCTGCGGTTTTCTTTTTATGGCCGGAACGGATATGCAATCCACTTTTGTTCACCAGTTCGCGGAAGTTTACGGCTCCTATAATGTCATATCCCATGAATCCAACTGTCTGCTGAGCCGCAACCGTGCTTTTCTGGATACCTTTGGCGTGGTCCCGACCCCCGATATTATCCACTGTAAATATATCATTATGCCGGGAGCCAACCGCTTCGAAGCCCTGGTGACACCCGACAGTATCGATCTGATGACGGTCATGCAAAACGGTTGCAAACTGGTGGTGCTGGACCCGCGCTATACTAAAACAGCTGCTTTGGCCGACGAATGGTTTGCCATCAAACCCGGCACGGACATGGCTTTTTTCCTGGCCATCGCCCACGTTCTTATCACCGAAGACCTTTATGATAAAAAATTTGTTGCAGAGAAAACATATGGATTTGAGGAGTTTCGTGCCCATGTTCAAACCTACACGCCGGAGTGGGCCGCCAAGGAAACTGAAATCCC
>JBAVYC010000678.1:0-1953 GCA_049698595.1 Desulfobacterales bacterium
CGAAGGTCTCGGATCTCCCGGATAAATCTGAATATCGTCATGGATGGTATGGGTTAGATCGATGAATTCCATTTTCTCATCCTCACCCGGATAAACCGGCATTGACTATTGAATATTCATTCGAAAATATTCAATCATTTGACGATAGCACATATTCCGATACAATTTTTTGCCTCAAAAGGCACAAAATATTTCATATTGAACGTCGAACATCGAACGTCCAACATCGAACGTCGAATATTGATGGCGCTACGCTTTATCGAATCAAAACAAGCGAATCGCAGCCTGCAACGAGCCCTACGGTCGTGAGTCGTTCGACACTGAGTCTTTCAACTTTGAGCTCACAACCACGAAGGGCTCACGGTCAAACGACTCTGTCGAATCGAATCCTCCAAAGGCGGACAAGTCTCGAAGGATGGCTTTGCTTTGCACAGCCTTTTTTTAATTGACAGAATACATTATTGGATGTTGGACCTTCAAAGTTCGATGTACGACGTTCGTTTTTTTAGTAAAAACCTAATATTAAACGACAAATGGCCTAAGCGCCTAGATCCCCATATCATTCTGTTCTTCAGAAATACTACGATCCAGGACTTCCAAAGCCTCATCGATATCTGTTTTTGTGACGATTAACGGTGGTGCGAATTCGAGCGCCGACCCCATCGTTTTAAAGAGGACGCCGTCTTGTTTGGCGCGGGCGATAATATTGTTGGTGCGACTTATAGGAAAAGGTGCATGGGACTTCTTGTCGGAAGTGAAATCCAGACCCAGCCAGAGCCCGGTCCCGCGGACTTCTCCGACGATCGGATGACGTTCCAGGGTTTTCAGGCCGTCAAGAAAATATTTCCCCATTTCCCGGGAATTTCGGACCAGATTCTCGGTCTGCAATATCTCGATGTTTTTCAGTCCGGCGGCACAGGCCACCGGATGATTGCCATAGGTATGCAGGTGGAAAAAATTTTCAATGGGCGCCATCACCTCGTCGGTACAGCCGACTGCCGAAAGTGGAACATATCCGCTGGTTAGCCCCTTGGCCATCGTCAGCAGGTCCGGCTGAATCTCAAAATGCTCGACACCGAACATTTTCCCGGTGCGGCCAAAGCCGCAAATAACTTCATCTATAATTAGCAAAATACCATATTTGCTGCAAATCTCCCGTACAATCGGCCAATATTCGCGGGGAGGTGCGTAGGCCCCAAAACCCTGCATGATCGGTTCGCCGATAAAAGCAGAGATCAGCTCGGGATTTTCAAACTCGATCGTACGTTCGATGTCCCTGGCACACCTTAGATCACAATCCGGGTAAGCCAGCCCATAGGCGCAGCGATAACAATACGGGGATTCCACAAATACGGCTCCGGGTGCTACGGGTTCCATAATCTGCCGCATGGGCATTACGGTGCCGAGGGCCCGGACACCGTACCCGCTGACACCATGATAGGCCCCTTTTCTGGAAATAACTTTAAAACAGGCCTTGTTGCCGTTGAAGTAATGGTAATGTTTCGCCAGTTTCATGGCGGATTCAACCGCCTCCGAGCCCGAACATTCAAAAGTAAAGCGATTGATGGCATCCGGCGTGATTTCAGCCAACCGGTCCGCCAGCTCCATGGCAGGTTGATTGCCATATCCGCCGGGAGAAAAATAGTGCAGCGTGCACATTTGATCATAGGCCGCCCGGGCAATCTCCTGACGGCCATAGCCGACATGCACGGGCCGCGTTATCCCGGCTTCCATGTCAAGGTAGTGCTTGCCCTCTTTGTCGACCAGACGAACCCCCTCTCCTTTAGCTATGATGGTAATACCATTTTTAATATCTTCACGCGGGGTTCGGTGTAAAATAAGTCGAGACCTGTCATCCAGGATATTGATGTTTCCACTCATATTGCCTCTCGTTTTGCTGATTACGGGTGAGCGCTGATTTAAAACTACATTGATGAACTGATCACTGCAACC
>JBAVYC010000679.1:0-4790 GCA_049698595.1 Desulfobacterales bacterium
TTTGAGAACGCAAACTTATTCTACCGTTTCGTGTCGGATGAGGACCACGGCACGGTGGCACGCAAACTCGATGGCAGCGCCGTCAGCTGGGCAGATTTTTTAACACCCCTCACATCTGGGGAAGACCGGACCCTAACGCTCCAGCCCGCAGTCCCGGAACGCGACCCGGATCTGGCAACGTTTGCGCAAGTCGACCTCGAGACTTGTGGCGTTTCACCGCTCGATGAGCACAACACCAAATTCCTGGATTTTCTGCATCCCAAAGAGTGGGTAGACCCGAAACCCAAGCCTGCATACAACCTGGTCGTGATCGGTGCCGGTGCCGGCGGCTTGGTATCGGCTGCCGGCGCTGCCGGTGTTGGTGCGCGGGTGGCGCTTATCGAAGCCCATCTCTTGGGCGGTGACTGCCTCACGGTGGGCTGCGTGCCCTCCAAGGCCTTGCTGCGATGTGCCAAGGCGGCCGCGGCGGTCAAAAATGCATCCCAATTTGGGGTCAACATCGAAGGAGACGTCTCCGTGGACTTCGCCTACGTGATGGAGCGTATGCGTCGTCTGCGGGCCGACATTGCACCCGTCGACTCGGCCGAACGTTACTCGAAGCAGCTGGGCGTGGACCTCTTTATCGGCAAGGGCGCCTTTACCGGCAACAACCGTATCGAAGTCAACGGCAAAACCCTCACCTTTGTCAAGGCCGTTGTCGCAACCGGCGGTACGGCGGCCATTCCCAACATACCGGGCCTCGAGCAAGTGCCGTACCTTACCAATGCCACGATTTTCAATTTGACGGAGCTGCCTGCACGCCTGGGCGTTATCGGCGCGGGCCCTATCGGGCTCGAACTGGCACAGGCATTCCAACGCTTCGGTTCCCAGGTGACGGTTTTCTCGCGTAGCGACAGGATCCTTCCCAAGGAAGACCCGGACGCGGCCAAGATTGTGGAAAACGCGCTAGGCCGCGACGGTGTTACCTTCGCGTTTAATGTCGATTACAAAGGCGTGGAGAGCCGAAGCGGTAGGCCTCCGGTGACGATGGTTTTGAAAAACGGCCATGGCGAACGTACCTTGGAATTTGACGCGCTATTGGTCGCTGCAGGCCGCAAGCCGACCGTCAGGGGACTTGGTTTAGAAGATGCCGGAATTGAATACGATGAGCGCATGGGCGTCAAGGTCAACGACCGGCTGCAAACGACCAACCCGGATGTCTACGCTGTCGGCGATGTGGCGAGCAAGTACCAGTTTACGCATATGGCCGACTTTGGGGCGCGCCTGGTGATCCGCAACGCTTTGTTCTTTGGACGCGACAAATTTTCAAAGCTGATCATTCCATGGGCGACCTACACCCAACCCGAAGTGGCACATGTGGGGCTATACGAGAGGGACCTGCAAGAACGGAACGCTGCCTTTGCGACGTTCAGGCGCGAGTTTTCCGACGTCGACCGGGGCATTGTCGACGGTGAGACCGAAGGCTTTGTGAAGATTCACGTCAAGAAGGGCACGGACCAAATTCTGGGTGCGACCATCGTTGGCAGCCATGCCGGCGATATGATCAGCGAGATCACCGTAGCGATGCAGAGCGGGATGGGTCTTGGCAAGCTGGCCAATGTGATTCATCCTTACCCGACTGCGGCCGAGGCGATTCGCCAATGCGGCGACGCTTACAATCGGGCGCGTCTCACGCCGACCGTCAAAGGTATCTTCCACCGTCTGATGGCCTTCAAACGTTGAGTAAACCCCTTAGCGTATATTTTCACACGTATCTTCGTTATACCCGAATCAGCTTTTGCAGAGCCTCTATTGTGGCCCGCGCGAATTGGGGATCGTTGATATGATAGGGCAGGGTTCTCAGGTTGGCTGTGCTGTCTAATATGTTCTCCAGCATTTTAACAAATAGTCGCGGGGCAGCGGGATCGTGCAATGGCCCGTCTGGGTGGTCAAAAGCTGAGAACCCTTTCATCGGCACCAGGATTTTCCAAGGTCCCTGTGCCTGATTGCATGATGCACCTATAATTTTAGCCAGCGCCTCTATTTCGTTTTGTTGTGTGCGCACGACGGTTATGGCGGCATTGTGGACATGATAAGGGCGATCGGGGAAACGCTGTCCGGCGGCCTCCAGAGGGCCGGTTACCAGAAAATCGATGTTGCCGGGGATTAAAATAGTGGGAATGCCCCGATTCAAGGCGACTGTTCCGCGCAGCGGCCCGGCATCGTAGTCCCCGCCAAAATGATGATCTGCCAATTCGTGCAGCGACAGGTCCACCAGGGCAGTCACCTTTTCCTGTGTGATCATTTCCTCCATGGCTTTCCCGCCGGCGCCGACCGTATGAAAGATGATGACTTCATTGTCTTTTTCTTCCAGGGTTCGGCGAATGCTTTGGACGCACGCTTCGGTGGTGCCCAAGGTGGATATAAATACCAGTGGTTTTTGGATTGAATCATCCTTGTCGGCGGTGTGTCGCAACATGCCGGCCATTGCCAGCGCACCGTTGCGTAGAACTTTTTTGCTGACCCGGTTAAGACCTGTCAGATCGCAAACCGAATGCAGCATGAGAATATCTTTGGTGCCGACAAAAGCCCGGGTGTCGCGGGATGCCATGGTGGAAATCATCACCTTGGGAACGCCGATGGCAAGGTTGCGCATGACTGCCGTGCCCAGGGTAGTGCCCATGGAACCGCCCAGCCCGATAACGCCCTGGATTTCACCCAGATGATATAGCTCCCGGGCACATTTGACAGCTCCGGCGCTCATAATTTTCAAGGCTTTGCCTTCGTGGCCGATATTTTGAACGTCTCTCAGCAGTTTGCCGCCGGCTTGAGCGACTTTTTCCCGTGTAATGTCTACCGTTACCGGACTTGTGCCCCTGATGCCGGCATCCATGATTTTAACCGGAATCCCCTCATTTTTAATGCAATCGGCGATATACAGGGCTTCCCGGCCTTTGGTGTCCATGGTAGCGACCAATAAAGCGATAGCGCGCGGATTCAAAATAACCTCCGTTAATTCAAATTTAAATGTTCACAGGTTTAGGATATCCATTCAAGTTTAACATTAACACTTAAACTGTATATACTTGTTTATTTATATTTTTTTATCATTTTATCCATTAAGGTGGCCGCAATTTTGGCAAAGGCGCTATCGTTGATGTGCCGATCTACCTCTCGTATTTCGATTTGAGGATCGAGAGCTTCTTTCAGCCTGCCGATAAAAACCGAGTTCATTTCAGGATCGTATAAAGGTGCTCCTTTCCGGTCGGCTGCGGACCAGCCTCTGACTGGAATCAGCACTTTTACGTTGGTTGCATCGCGGTTTAGTTTTTCGGCCAGTTGGTTTGCCAGACAGGTAGTTTCTTCAATGTTGAGTCGGATTGCGGAGCGGAAGTCGTAGAAAAAAATTTTGCGATTTTTATATCGTTCCGGAATATTCAGGCGGGTAAATTCCAGAACCGCGCAATCCAGCCCACCGGGAACGACCAGGCGGGGGATCGATCTGCCGGGAACCGGTTCGTACCGTTGCGGTCCGATGGCACCACAATAGCCGTTCAGCAGATGATCCGCCAGTTCGTGGGTTGCAAGGTCTAAAATGCCGCAAAAATACCCCTCCGCAGCCAGCTCTTCCATTGCCATACCGCCGGTGCCGTTGGCGTGAAAGGCAATAACCTCATACCCCAGTGTTTCCAGGGCGCTGCGGGTGGCTTCAGCCCCGGCAGTGATAAAACCGAAAAAGGGCAGAGCGATGCGGTTTTTTTCTTGTGCGGGTTGCCATCGACTTTGAATCATGGCGCATATGGCGGCGGCGGCTTTAGCCAGGATGTTGCCTGAAATGCTGTTGACACCCAACAGGTCTGCGACGCTGTGGATCATGGTGATGTCTTTAGTAGAAACGATATCGGCCATGTTGCGCGAAGCCACGGTGGAGACCATTACTTTGGGAACACCCAGGGGGAGTTCGCGCATGATGGTTGTGCAGATATGGGTCCCCGTACCACCGCCGGCTGAGATTATGCCGCTAATTTTGCCGTTCCGATGCAGTTTATTAATTTGTATTTTGGCCGCATGCAGCATGGCATTGATTATATTATCTCTGCCCTCAAGTACATCCGGTGGGTTTTCCGTGACAATTTGAAACAAATCTATATCCACCGGTACCGGCGATGGCGCCCGGGTTCCGACATTAATCGTCAGCGCCCGTATACCCCTTTGCTCTATCTGCTCTTTTAAAAACAGGTGTTCTTCTGCTTTAGAATCGAAGGTTCCAAGAACTGCTATTGCGGATGTTTTCTCCATAATTTCTTTTCCGATCAAATTGGTCGCTTCGACGGTCAGCCGACGGCACTAACCTCTGATTTTGGCCATCTGATCTCTGTCTATTTGGGCTTTAACCCGAAAAACCGATCTTTGTGCCAGACCAACGGCGCGTTGTCGGTATCTTCTTGCTCCACCACCCGGCCGATAAAGATTTGGTAGCCCCTGATTTCCTGGCTGCTTTCAACTGTACATTCCATCCAGGCCGCAGCCCCTTCGGGAATGAGGGCATTGCCGGATTTGCCGGGGGTGGATTTGATGGAAAACTTATCGAATTTATCCACCGCATCGCCTTTCGCACTCCCCACTTGCATGGCCAGCTGTTTCTGACCCTCGCCGGCAATCACCAGGGTGAACTTGTCGGATAGCTCGATTAATTTTTCCGTGAGATGGCCTTTGGTAACACTGATGGCCAGCAGGGGTTCTTTTTCGGAAACGAACATCGCCGTGGCCGTCATGATATCACGCTGTTCTCCATGGGCGGTGCTCACAAA
>JBAVYC010000680.1:0-4861 GCA_049698595.1 Desulfobacterales bacterium
GGGATTTATTTATGAAGCTGGAAGAGATCCATCAAATTGCGGTTCTTGGAGCGGGGCTTATGGGGCATGGAATTGCCCAGAGTTTTATCGCCGGCGGGTATCCTGTGATCTTGTATGACATTCAGGAATCCGTTCTGGACAGCGCTGCAGCTCATATCAAAAACAGCCTGGAGCTCTTTTGCGGGGCCGGTCTTATCGAAAGCAAGGATATCGATCCAGCCCTTGATCGCCTTACCTGCACGGTAGACCTGAAACGAGCCGTAGCAGGGGCCGAATTCATTACCGAGGCCATTCCCGAGGACCTGGCTCTCAAACAAGATATCTTCCAGAGAGTCGAAGATCTTTGCAGGCCTGAAGCGATCCTGGCAAGTAACACCTCGTCCCTTACCCTGGAAGCCATCGGAGCGAAAGTCCAAAATAAACAACGATTGGTGACGACCCACTGGTTCAATCCTCCCCAACTTGTCCCAACCGTAGAGGTCGTTAGAGGTAAAGAGACGAGCGACGAGACATTCACGGGCGCCTATGACCTCTTGCTGAAGATCGGGAAGGTACCGGTCAAAATCAATCGGGAACTTCCGGGATTTTTGGTGAACAGGGTTCAGATTGCAATGGTTAGAGAGGTGCTTGATCTCTTTGAGCAGGGAATTGCGAGCGCCGAGGACATCGATAGAGCGATAAAGGGCAGCATTGGATTTCGCCTGGCCAGCATCGGTCCAATGCTTACCATGGATTTGGGTGGTCTCCAGCTATGGCTGAAAGTCATGGAGAATTTGCTGCCCCGGATCCGGAGCGCAACCGAACCTCCCGAGACCTTAAAAAGGCTTGTCTCCCAGGGACACACTGGGATAAGGAGCGGTCAAGGGTTTTATAATTACAGCGCCGACGGGTCTGAAGGAGCGGTTGAAGCGGCCATTCGAAAGCGCGACCGGGAATTCCTGCAACGTCTGAAGAATCTCTATCGGGAAAGCGAAACCGGGAAATAGAGCGCGAACCTATTCCAATTTGAGGCGGGATAGAAACAGCGGCCCCAAAAGGCATCCGGTGGCCATGGTTAGGAAGCCCATCGCCCATGCAAATTGGTTGCCTCCGAAGAAATCGAGCACTACCCCGACGGTCAGAGGGCCGAGAAAGGCCGCACCGAAGCCGATCGTGGAATAAACTGCCAGGGTTGTTCCTCTGAAACCCACCGGTGCAACAGCCACAACGCCGGCGGTCAATGATGCTGAATCAGCGGTGACCGTTATTCCGTATAAAAACGCCAGAAAGGCGACCAGAATATAGGGCAAAGGCGCGGTAAAACCCAGGGTGGATCCAAGCGCTGTCGAGCTGATCATCACAGCTGTTACCACTTTGCGGCGACCGAATTTGCGGGATAGTTCGTTGCCGCCGATGCTGGCCGGAAGCCCGATCAGATTGATCAGAAAGGCGATCCGGGTCGGGCTCCAGGTAAAAGCGCTCGCCGGCTGCATCTGGATGCTGAAAGCCAGGAACGCCACGATCCAGGAGCGCATGGAAAAAAGCTCCCACATGTGGGCGGCGTAACCGAGGACATAAGCCATTGAGGGACGGGATCTGAAGACAACTTTGAAATCCGCAAGTAGCGCCTGTCCTTTTGAAGTGCGAATTTTTCCCGGAGGAACATAGAAAAAGACGATGATCAGAGCGACTGCAGCTCCGGCCGCCGATGCAGTAAAGGCCCAACGCCAGCCGCCCAATGTATAGATCTCCCCGGCCAGAAGGTAGGACAAGCTGGCACCAATGCTGAAACTTGCGGTGTAAAAAGAGATGAATCGTGACTGCAGCGTTCCTTCCGTGTGGTCACTGACCACCTTTAGCCCGGGCATGTAGATCCCGGCCAGGCTGATGCCCGCTAGAAACCGCAGCACCAGTGCCGACCAAAACCCCCGGGCCAACAGTGCAAAAGCGAGGGCTGTCAGGGCGCCGAGAAGCGATCCCAGCCCCATAATCTTGCGGGCATCCATTCTGTCGGTGATACCGGCCAGCACCGGCACCAAAATCATATAGCCGGCGTAGTAGGCGGCGCTGATCCAGCCCGCCTCGGTGTGGCTCAAACGCCATTCGGTCTGAAAGGTCGGTAACAGGGCGGGAAAAACTGCAATTGACGCCAGACCGAATATTTCCGCCAGGCAGACAAGCAGTGTCAGCCGGTAAGGAGAGGTTTGTCGCATGCAACTACTTTACTAGAGGCGACTGGATATGGCAACACTGGACTGTTGCTTTTAATCAAAACAAGGAGTGTGTCATGAATGCTAAACAATTAACCGTATTAACTGGAAATTCAGCTTCGCATCTGCGGGAGGTAATTTCTCTTTTAAGCAATGAGGATGTGGATATTCGTGCTCACTGCCTGGTGGACAATGGCGACGGCCATTGCAAATTAAGAATGATCGTATCCGATCCGGATAAAGCGATTTCGCTTTTACAGGGCAACAAATATGCGGTGGTCGCCAACGATGTCGTGATTATTGAAACCGATGATAAACCGGGCGGGTTAAGCGTAATGCTCGAAAGGTTGGAAAGCGATAACATTCAGATAGAATATTCTTATACCGTCGCCAATGTATCGCCCGGCATCGCGGAAATGGTATTTCGTTTTTCAGACAACACAAAAGCCATGGGTGTATTGAAGAGAAACGGTCTAAAATTATCCTAATATCCGGTGCACCGAATATAGATGGCGGGTGGGCTGGTGAAAATCTAAAATTGCCCCAGAAAGTTGATTTAACGGCTGCCTGTCCTGTTTCAGGATATGTCGGTCAAGGAAACCATCACCGCACCAATGACCGCTTCCACCGCAGCTTCCATACTCAATTTCCCGGTTGTGATTGTGAGATCGTAATGGATTGGATCGGCTATATCCGCATTAAAAGATTGACGAATAAAAGCACTGCGTCTTGATTCTCTTCTGATAATACGGCGTTTGGCCTCTTCAGCCGAAACACCGAATCGGCGGGCAACATTTTGAATTCTCACATCCAAAGGAGCCACCACTCGCACGCTGAATCTTTTTTCCGGCGGAAGAATGAAATTTGCGCCCCGGCCCACTATAACCGCCCGCCCGTGTTCCGCGATGGTGCATACGACTTTCATTAGGTGTTCGAGATAGACACCAGGATACAGATAATGCTTGTTGACAAGTGATGAAATAAAATCTTCAACACCCGATAACCTTTTTTTTTCGAGGGTCTCAATCACCGAAGCACTGATTTTGGCGCTTTCAGCGATTCCTTTGATGATGTCCCGGTTAAAAATATCCAGATCCAGACGTTCAGCGATCTTTTGAGCTAAAATATTTCCGTCGGCGCCAGGTTCCTTGCTGACCGTTATTACGGGAATTCGCGCTTCCTCTTTCTTATGCTTTGCAGGAAAATGCCTTTCCCATTTTTTTATCTGATCTTTGACGAACTTCTCAATTGTTACTGTTTTCTTTTCCATAATTTATTTCGTAGATGTGCCCGCCAGGAATTGATTGGTAAAATTCTGGTTGTCTTCAGAGGTTATCTCATCTGGAAGTCTTTTCATTGCTAAAGATATGGCCGTATCCACCAACTCTGATTTAAACGCTCTTTTGGCGCCAAGAAGCTGGCTTTCAATTTTTTTCATGGTACTCTCGAGTAGAATTTTGCTTTCCTGCTGCGCATCTTCAATGAGCTTCTGTTTTTTTGTTTCGCCCTCTTTAATTATTCGCTCTTTTACTCTGGCAAACCGAACTTCGCTTTCATCCAGCATTCTGGCGGCATCCTGAATTTTCTTGTTGGCCTCTTCTTTTTTTTCCTCTACCATTTCAATTTCTCGGGCCACCTCTTCCCTGCGGCTCAGCAAGAAATCCTTTATCGGTGTTCTGGCATATTTTACCAGGATAAAGACGATAATCCCAAAATTCAACCAACGCATCACCAGATCGAATACCGGGCGCCAGTCGCCGGAATTATCAGCGGCTGAAGCCTCAGTACCCAGCAAGAGAATACCTATCACCACGGCCAATATAAAACAGCAAATTTCGCCTAATTTTTTGATCCCTTTCATGGGCTCAGCCTCCGATTCAGCACCTTTTCCATAACAGATAACGCCAGGGTTTCAGATTCTTCTTTGATATACTTTTTGGCTTCAATAATCTGAGCATCAACTTCTTTTTGGGCTTTATTCCTTGCTGCTTCGATTTCTTCCCGGGTGGCGGCAAAAATTTCATCCGCCCGACGACCGCCGGATTCTTCAAGCGATGCTTTTTGGGCAAAGGCTTCGGCCTTAACTGCGGACTCCTGGGCTCTGATCTGATCTGCAAGATCGTCAAGCTTATTGTCTGCCGTAACAATATCTTGCTGGATGCTCTTTATATGGTTTTCCCGATCAGCCATGACACTTCGCAACGGTTTAAACATAACCCGATTGATGATGTACAGAAAAATCAGAAATGAGATGATCTGAACAATAAAAGTCTCATTTATACTGATAAGCGCTATGTTACTGATAATCTGCATTGGTCGTATTCCATCAGTTTGCAGTCAAATCGTCAAACAGTACCTTGCCGATAAGCTGTTAAACAACAAATAAAAGCAATAAAGCTATAACCAGCGAATAGATTCCGGTTGACTCTGAAACCGCCTGCCCGACAAGCATTGTTCGAGTCAAAAGGCCGGCCTCTTTGGGATTTTTGCCGATCGCTTCACAAGCTTTGGCTGCAACCATGCCTTCACCCACACCCGGGCCGATGGCGCCAAGCCCCATGGAGATACCCGCTCCGATGAACGCTGCTGCTTTTACGATTTCCGCACCTTCGATTGCCATTTTTATTCCTCCCTTTAGAATGAATAATGTCGATTGGCGAATGACGAACTAT
>JBAVYC010000681.1:0-5387 GCA_049698595.1 Desulfobacterales bacterium
CCGCACAAGAGATCACTTTAGAAGATTTTAGCAAAGCTGTTGAAGCATGGATCAAAACAATTGAGCGCAAGGATTAGCAGGCCTTAGTGCATATTTTCATAAATATGGTGACGTAGAATTTATTAAAATCTTATTAATATTTAGTCTCATCCCCAGTCACAGAGAGTACAGCGACGTATTTTTTTTATATAATTGACCACAGACCCACGCAGACAAACACAGACTGAAAAATAATTAATAAGACGTCCGTGTGCGTCTGTGTGTGTCCGTGGCTATTTTTACTCCCTCAAATTCAACATTCCGCATTCCAAATTCCCCATGCTTGCTGCGCCATAGTTCTTTTCTACCCGGACGACGGCGGGTCCGACTTCCCTCCGGGGCGCAGGTCCCTATGGCCCCTGCGGCTTCCGGCTCGTAGAGCCTACAGCTCGGAGAGGCCGGAGAGGCCCCATTCCAAACTATTCCCCGGTAAACACCGCTTCGCGTTTCTCCAGAAAGGCGCTAAATCCTTCCACACAATCCTTGGATTTTCCAACGATGGCACTGCCCTCTTCTTCTACCTGAAGGCCGCGTTCAAAGCCCTCATACTCTCCGGCCGAAATTGCTTTCAAAACACAGCCGACCGCAAGGGGCGGTCGTTTGACAAGGGTTTCGGCAAATGCCATGGCATCTGCCATCAGTCTGTCGGCGGTGGAAAGTTGGTTGACCAGACCACACTCGAGTGCTTCCCGGGGCGTGACCCGTTTACTGAAAAAAATCATATCCAGGGCCTTGGCTTTGCCGACAATCCGCGGCAATCGCTGAGTGCCCCCCCAGCCTGGAATTATTCCGACATTTAATTCGGTAAGACCGACGTTCATTTTAGGATCATCGACCATGATCCGGAATTGACAGCTGAGGGCCAGTTCCATCCCACCGGCCAGGACATGGCCGTTGATGGCAGCAATGACCGGTTTCGAGAAACGGTCGATCCGCGTCCACAGCTCCCGTCCCTTGGGACCAGTTTTATGATGATTTTCCGAATCACTAAGATCAAAGCCTGCTGAAAAGGCCTTTTCGCCGCCACCGGTAATGATAACGACCCGCACGTCACGGTCATTTTCGACATCATCGATCGCTTTTTCAAAATCGCTCATCAGGCCCCAGTTCCAGGCATTTACGGGGGGATGGTTCAGTGTGATAATACAGATGTGGTCTTTTTTTTCGACAATCAAATTTTCGTACGTCATGGTTGTTCTCCTTTTATAATGCTTGAAGGTAGGGAAGCTTGGAGGCCTGGAAGCTATCAGGCTTGGAGGCTTCCCAGCTTCCCAACCTCCCAACTTCCCAGCTTCCCGGCCTCATAGCCTCCTAAATCGGCACCATCGACTCCACAAACGCCTCCAGCCGCGTCTCCACCTGGGCATCGGAGTAGGCCCGGGGATCATTTTGATCGGCTTCGATAACAACTCCCGGTTTACCCGATAATTTGGTCAACTCATCCTGCATGGGATACATGCCAACGGAATAAGGCTTACAAGAACGGTTGGAATGCATGATAAAGCCGGTCAGGGAGAACTCATCGATTAAGCCCGCCAGATAGTTGATTCGGTTTTCAAAGCCTGTGTTGATATATACGTTTAAATAGCTCTTGGCGATGGCCTCATAGGGCTCGGTATCCGGGTCCACTGGATAGTTGCTGTACTGGCCCCAGCTGTTGGCATAGGTGGTCACTACCAGGGTGCATTTTTGTTCTTCGAAAAATTTTTCCAGCCGTCGCATTTTAAACCAAACCGGCAGGTTATCCCAAAGAACCCGGTATTGTTCTGCGGGCAGCGATCCAATCTTTTTTCCGGCCCGTTCGGCGATTTCTTCATATAGCAATTTATTGTAATCCACGCACTCCTGGGTACCGCGCAAGGTCACGATGGGCCCTAAATGGATAAAGGTGTCCAGGCTGTTAAAAGGCGACGGTATGGTTTTACCGAGTTGTAGCATCTTCTGCCAGTATCCGGCGGCTTCACGGCTTAACAGCAGAACTTCTCTCAGCCGGTCACGGTCAAAGGGCTTGCCGGTGAAATCGGAAAGGAACTTTTCAAGGTCCTTAAACTGCGATACGGTATAATCGATCAATTCCTGAGTCAGACCATCATGCAGGAAGGGGGTGTCGACGATGAACAGCGGCACATCGTATTTGCGGGCGATGACTTCATACCACTTGATCACCGTTTTGCAGATATTGGTGGAACAAAGCAGAAAATGGGGTGCCGGTAGACCGGCGGCCGGTCCTCCCTGGGTGATGTCGGCGCCGAAATCCGTTCGGGCGTAGGCACAAATATCCTGGGAAAAGCCATCTGCTTCGGCGGATTCCATCAATTCAATCGACTGGTGGTTGGCAGCACACATGGCGGCATAATTTTCGGGATAGACCGGCAAGATGTCCATGGCATAAAGAAACTCCACCGGCGCACCGCTGGTAATCCAGGCAATCGGCTTGACTTTTGTGGTTTTGGCTTCGACATAATAGTTCGTCAGAAGCTCTTTCATTTTGTGGTAGGCGTCGAATTTGGTCATGGCGGTACTTCTCCCCCAAAAACTTATCTTATTTTAATGGGACACGGATTTTCACGGATTTTCACAGATGCTAAAAATAGCTGAATAGCTCATGAGCTGATAAGTTCGTAAGCAAAATACTGTGAGCATTCAAGAGGTAAGGGTTAACCGTTGATGGGCGTCAACCCTGAACCTTTGAACCCAGAACCTCTGAACGGTTACAAAAGACTTGCCAACCAAACTCACCAGTTTATGAACTTTTTAATGTATCCACACTTTGTAGTCTTAACCACTCTCTAGTATTTCACAAAAGGCGTTGATCCTTGTCCTGACGGCATCAAAGTTGGTCATGGTCAGTTCCAGATCAATAAAAGAAACCGGAATGTTTGCATCTTTGAGCTGTTTCATCAGCTGGGGTCGGTCAAAGGCATCCGGTTCGCAAAATTTAATATACCAAAACAATACGCCGTCAGCCCCGGACTCCTTGACCCGATTCAGCAGGTAGGGATGACGGTCATTATCCGGATTATAAATGCAACAGCACGGCGCCGGGTTAAAAAGAAAGTCGGTGATTCCTTCCACCAGATTAGCGACCTTCAGATCACCCTTCGAGACGGTCCGCCATCCATTGGCAAAATCGTCATCAACGACACAGGCTCCGGATTCGTCGATAATTTTATGAATCGCCAGCGGGTCAAAAACCATACCGGAAAGCAGCAGCTTCGGACGACTGCCATTATGCGCTTCAAGTCCTTCCAGTTTTTGCAGCAACTCATCAAGCATGCGGTTGTAGACATGGCCGGGCAGAAAAAAACCGCTTTTGATGGCCGTATAAAAATCCAGACTTTTGACCAGACCGGGCTTTTGGCAGCGCAGCCGGTAAAGCCGGCGTTGCAGCGCCCGGGTGCGGCCATACAAATTAGCCGCTGTGTCCAGAGAATCCGGTGTAATCTTATTTCCGGTAATTTTTTCCAATCCCGCGGTTACGGATTTAACAACACTTTCGAGGTAGTTGTGCCGGGCGATCGCTGTCCGCGTAATGGGGATTGAAAGTTCCAGGGTCGGTTTGCTGAAAACCCGACGATAAATTTCTCTCAGGTTGATTAAGGTATCGCAAAGCGAGGTAAAGGCATACGCTTTGACCATGTGCGAAATTCCGCGCATCTCGAGTTCCATCACCGAACGCGCCACCGAGCAGCAATAGGACTGAAGATAGGCATCTGCCTTCTCAATCGGCAAATTGTTGCCCCATAGCTGCACAGGATATCCGCCGGCGGCCTCGATCAACTCCATGGGAAAATACGCCGGCATGACACCGATGACCGGACGATTCAGTTCTTTTTCATATTTCAAAATCGTTTCCGAGACATTGGTTACAATCTCATGAAATGCTTCAAACATATTTTCTGCCATATTTTCTGCCTATCAGCCTAATATCTTTTCAGGTCATTAAAATGTCAGGTTCCGTTATTCCGACTCTGTTGCTGGTAATGCAGAAAATATATATGAAAAAGATTATAAAAAATTGCTTTAGTTTTCTCTTAAATTTATCAAGATATATTTTCTGCATATTATGGCTACCAGGTCTCCAGCTATCTATGTGATGATCCAAGCTTTCTCGCTATTATAGCTTATATGTTACCAGCTGTAATCTTCGCTCTCAATAATGGTCGCCACGCCCTGGCCGCCGCCGACACAGGCATTGGAACAGCCAAAGCGTCCACCTTTTGCTTCTAAAATTCGGGCCAGTGTGCCGGTCAGGCGAATGCCGGTCGCTCCCAGTGGATGCCCGATGGCCGTAGCGCCGCCCATCACGTTGACGCGCTCCGGATCAAGACCCAGTTCTTTGATGCAATTGAGCGCAACAATCGCAAACGCCTCGTTGATCTCCCAAATGTCGATATCTGAAGCTTTGAGGCCGGCCCGGTCCAAAGCCTTCCGGCTGGCCGGAACCGGACCGTGTCCCATGATAGTGGGGTCCACACCGGCAAACCCGATGGAACGAATCGTCGCCAGTGGTTTGATCCCTTTCTTTTTGGCCGTGTCTTTGGACATCAGCACCATGGAGGTTGCGCCGGCATTCAATGGCGATGAAATGCCGGCCGTGATCACACCGTCCTTCTTAAATGCCGGTCTGAGCGAGGCAAGACCCTCCAGCGTGGAATCCCCTCGTACGGCCTGATCTTTGTCCACCACCATCATGGAGCCATCGCCCTGTTCGGCTTCAATCGGCATGATTTCACCGTCAAAGAAACCTTCAACCTGGGCCGCGGCAGCGCGCTGATGGGAACGCAGTGCCCATTTGTCCATATCTTCTTTGGTATAGTCTGTCTGCGCGAAAAGTTTCTCGGCGGTCAGCCCCATATTCATCGCGGTCATCATGTCCCAGTGCTGGTACTTGGGATCCATGAAAAGGGTCATATTCGGCATGATGGCGCCCCTGTCAATCAGGGGCCCACCCATCGGCACCCGGGTCATGTGCTCCATGCCGCCAACCAGGACGACATCGGCAAATTCCTGGGCAATTTCCATGAACCCGATGTGAATTCCGGCCATGGCCGAGCCGCATTGCTGATCTATGAATTTGGCGGCAATTGTATTGGGAAGGTTGGCCAAAAATATAGGATTGCGACCGCCGTATGCCCATTGCTCGCTGACGCCGGTGGCGCAGCCCAATAGAAAATCATCGATTTCCTCGGGCTCAATTCCGCTTTTTTTGATGACTTCCGGCAGTATTTTGGCCAGCAGTTCATCGGCCCTCATTTTACAAAACCAATCCCGCGCCGGGTCATTGGGTCTCGAACGCGATTGGGCAGTTCTTAAATATCCGGCTATGACGACTTCTCTCATGACTT
>JBAVYC010000682.1:0-1745 GCA_049698595.1 Desulfobacterales bacterium
CCTCATCAAATTGGGCGATGGTTTCGATCTGAGCATCAAAACTCTTCTGCGGATCGTTATAGGCGGCAGCCACCGGATATCCGGCGTTTTGAACCGCAAATGAGGGTGCCGCCCCCCAAAGCCAAACCAGCGGGCGGTTGTTTATTTTGCCTGACAAGAGATGTCTGAACTTGCTGCCGATCTTTGTGCTGTCCATGGGCCGAGACTTTTAATATGGGGTTGATGCCATAGTGCTCCCATTCG
The DNA here is from genome assembly GCA_049698595.1 of Desulfobacterales bacterium. Lineage (GTDB taxonomy): Bacteria > Desulfobacterota > Desulfobacteria > Desulfobacterales > JAFDCJ01 > JAFDCJ01. The sequence goes on from JBAVYC010000682.1 coordinate 244, forward strand.
TAATTACAGTGACCTATTAGCCTTAATATTTCTTCCCCAAAGGCACTGAGTGTTGAATGGATTCGATTCTTTTTCTTTTTTGGACAGGATTTACTGGATTAAGGGGATATTTTTCGCTTGCGGCGAGATACCCTAAGGGCGAAGGCCCTTTTATCTAAATAATCCTGTAAATCCTGTCTGATATTCTTTTTTCTGGGTGTCAGGTTACCGGGCAATTTTCATCATCCCAGATCAGGCCCACTTGGGATAACGGGCATACTGTTCCATATACCAGGCCCGGGCCTCGTAGGCCTGCAGCAGATGTTCCGACGGAACACCATAAGGAATATCTCACCCCGGCGCAAAGGTGTAGCCTCGGGTGCCACCGGCGGCCAGGCTGATCAGGGCATCTTCGCGCGGCGAGATCAGCCCCAGCATCAGGCTGGTGGTCAATTTCAGATTCCCACCGAAACCCTTGCCGTATTTATAAGCCATGTCGCGCACAAAACTCAAGTTCATCTGCTCGTCGATGGCAAACCCGTGGGTGTCTACCTTACAGACCTCCTCCAGTACTTTACTGCAGTTGCCGCAAATGAAAAAGGAGGATGTCAACCCGGCGTTGTGGATGACATCGATTGCCGGCCGGCAATTGGGGGTGACGAATTCGGCGAAAACCTGAGGTCGGATTTGGGATGCCACCGGATCTACGATGGCGATAATATCACACCCCATTTGAGCATAAAACTGCGCAGCCTGGGCTCCCACCTGGCCGGCAAATGCCAAAACGGCATGGGCAAATTCTTTGCGTCTCAGCAGGGCCGTAAATATCTTAGGGCCGGCCAGATGGGAAGCCAGGGTCAACGGGCCGCACAGCAGTCCCAGCATGGCACAGTCCAAGTCTTCCAGCCGCGGTTTGGCCAAGCGGGCGGCTTCAAAGATGATCGGCCAGCGGCCATCTGCGGCCGAGGGAATCTTCAGATCCGCCTCCGCGGGAGTTTTTTCGGTACAGGGATGGTTCTTGATCGAGGGTACATTGTCCTCCCAGTATGTCGCCTCGCAACCGATGCTTTCAGCTTCCACCGACAGGTCAAACAGAAGGGGAATCCCGTCGGCGTGATAAAGATCGGCGGCGTTTACCACGCCTTCGGCCAGCAAACCGGCATCCTTAAAAAATGCATCGGCCGGTTGTTCGATCAGCGCGGCACAATGTACCCCGGCGTAAGGCAACCAGGGCGGCAATTCGGTCTGTTTGCCCCGGGTGGCATCGATTAACATCTGTTTCGCCATTCTAATACCTCATATGAAAAATTTATTTAGACAGGATTTACAGGATTAACAGGATTTTTTTTGCTCAGTCTGGTTATATCCTGTCCATCCAGCTCACTTCTAACTATTACGGTTCATCCGGGTTAAAATGGAAATTCCACACCCATATCGGCAATTTCGTCTTTGACTTTGCGGTACATGTCGTAATGCTCCTGGATCGGCAGGGCCTTGTGGACATCGTAGCACTCCTGGTATTC
>JBAVYC010000683.1:0-8382 GCA_049698595.1 Desulfobacterales bacterium
CGCAATGCTGAAAATACCGGTTTGCTGGACAAAATTGACCAGTCGCTACGACAGCCTGCTGGCAGGCAACATCAGTGCTGAATTTCCCGAGGATCGCTGGATCATGTTCACCCGTTGCCGGGCCTGGTTGGTATACCAGGGTTACTCCCAGGCAATGAATACCAACTGCCTGGAGAAATTCACTCTGGATGATTCCGGCCGCGGACACTGGGGCTACCATATCCCCACCGGCCAGGGGGAAAATGTTTCGATTGCACTCGGACTAAAAATGGCAACCGGCGCGAATGCCGTGCAATTGACATTTTACCGTCAGTCCGCCGGCGGTATCGCCGACCGCCTGGATGATACCAGGGCGGTCCAGCTTATACTGCGGCCGGACATCGAGAGCCGCAATTTTCATGACACCACCAAAGCCTATACGGGTCCGGAAAGCCAATGGCCGCAAAATGTGAGTTGTGATAGACGGGAATTCACTTTTAGGCCGGATTCCAAACATCACCTTCGGTTGCAAATTTCCGATGGTGATTTTATCCGGGAACCGGAATGGCAGTATATGGTCCACAGAAACGTTGATGCCGAACGCGGCCTGGATCCGGATTCCGATTTATTCAGCCCCGGATATTTCTCGATTTTTTTAAAAGGAGACCAACAGGTCACATTATCTGCCGAGATCAACGGAACCCCCGATTCCGACGCTTTGAAAATGAACGCTTTAACCCAATCATCGACGGGTCCCTTTGAATCCGGCAACGACACCTTGCGCACGCCGCTGGAAATTCTAAACCATGCGCTGGATGATTTTGTCGTGCGACGCGGTGAGCTGAAATCGGTTATAGCCGGGTATCCCTGGTTTCTGGACTGGGGACGGGATGCATTGATTTTTGTGCGCGGTATGATCGCAGCCCAAAAGACCCAGGAAGCATTGGCGATTCTAAGGCAATTCGGCCGCTTTGAAGCGCAGGGCACGCTTCCGAACATGATCCGCGGAAATGACGCCGGCAACCGCGACACCACCGATGCTCCGCTTTGGTTCATTCTGGCTTGTGATGATTTGATGCGTGCCGACAACACCGGCGATTTGCTGGATGCGGACTGCGCCGGACGCTCCCTGCGCCAGATTATTTTATCCATCGGCCGGTCCTATCTGACCGGAACCGCCAACGGTATTCGGGTGGATCCCGAATCCGGTCTTGTATTCAGTCCGGCCCATTTTACCTGGATGGATACCGATTATCCGGCCGGCACCCCTCGACAGGGATATGCCATTGAAATTCAAGCATTATGGTATGCGGCCCTGGGCCTTTTGGCTCGGGTGGACAAGCCCGAGAATCAGCAAAACTGGCAGCATCTCGCCACAAAAGTCCAAACCTCGATTTTGAATCTCTTCCGGCAAAACGACCTGATGTATCTCTCAGATTGTTTGCATGCTTCTGTCGGCGAGTCGGCCACCCGGGCGATGCCGGATGATGCCCTGCGGCCGAACCAGCTTCTGGCCATCACGCTGGGTGCCGTCAGCGATGAACCCATCTGCCGCGGCATTCTGGCCGCCTGCGAAACGCTTTTAGTGCCGGGCGCCATCCGCAGTCTGGCGGATAGACCGGTGGTTCACCCGATAGAAATCGTTCACCGGGGAAATATTATCAACGATCCTCATCGGCCCTACCAGGGGAAATACTCCGGCGATGAGGATACCCGCCGCAAACCGGCATATCACAACGGTACGGCCTGGACCTGGCAGTTTCCTTCCTTTTGTGAAGCATGGGCTGTAATTTATGGTGAAAAAAGCAGGGAAACGGCGCTGGCCTGGCTTGGCAGTGGTGTGCGGTTGTTGAGTCGGGGCTGTTTGGGTCATATACCGGAAATCCTGGATGGAGACTTTCCTCACACCCCTCGCGGCTGCGACGCCCAGGCCTGGGGGGCAAGCGAACTGCTGCGGGTTTGGCTTAAGCTGGAAAGGGTCTGGTAATCCAACTTAAATTGGATTACTATGGATGCGGAACCATGTTGATTTTTTAGTTTTAATCCATATCTTCCACATTTGATTTCCGTAAATGTGATTAAGCTTTGACAGACAGGCTGTTACCCGTTTAATCGATTTCAATTCGGCTAAAGGAATCCTTTACAAATGAAAAATTTCCAAACATATCAAATATATCCAAACATACCAGCAAACCTTGCCTTTCTTGAAACGCTGTCGCGCAACATGTGGTGGTGCTGGAAAAAAGATGCCATCGAAGTCTTTCGGCGCATTGATCCACCCCTGTGGGTGGCGTCCGGACGCAATCCCATCGCTTTTCTGGCAAAAATTCCCCAGGCCCGCCTTGAGCAGCTGGCAAAAGATGACGGTTATCGTTCCCATCTGCAAAGGGTAAAAGAGCACTTTCAAACTTTGGTCATCGATCCGGTAAATCGAGACGAGTCCCCCTTCGAACCCGGGGATACCATCGCCTATTTTTCCATGGAATTCGGCTTACATGAAAGCCTGCCGCTTTTTGCCGGCGGTTTGGGTATCCTGGCCGGCGATCATTTGAAGGCGGCGTCAAACCTGGCAACGCCGCTAATCGGTATAGGACTTATGTATCGCGAAGGATATTTTCGTCAATATCTCGATCAGGACGGCTGGCAACAGGAAAAATATCCGCAAACCGATTTATACAACCTGCCGGTTGAGCGGATCAAAGATGTTGCGGGAAATGATTTAATCATTTCAATTCAGGGCCCCGAAGGACCGATCCACGCAATGGTCTGGAAAATTATGGTGGGCCGCATCCTGCTTTGCCTGTTGGATACAAATATCCTGGACAACGCACCCGCTTCACGTGAAATCACGGCCCGGCTTTACGCCGGTGATAACAAAGTGCGTTTGGCCCAGGAAATGCTTTTGGGAATCGGAGGCATGAAAGCGCTGGCAGCCATGGACGTCAACGTCAAGGTTCTGCATATGAATGAAGGACATTGCGCCTTTGCCGGTCTGCAGCGGATGGCTCAAACCATGGCCGATAATGGGCTCGATCTCAAAACAACCCTTGAAATTATACCCCGCACCACGGTGTTTACAACCCACACCCCGGTTGCGGCCGGACATGAAGAATTTGCCGTCGAGCTTGTAAAACCCTACTTAATGCCTTTTGAGGCTAGTCTGGGCATTTCGGTAGACGAAATCTTATCATGGGGCCAGCCACAGGGGTCAAAAACCGATGCACCGCTATCGATGTTTATTCTGGCGCTGCATATGTCTGCCTATTGTAACGGGGTCAGCAGGCTGCATGGTGCCGTGGCGCGACGCATGTGGTCCTTCGTCTGGCCCCAACGAACCGAGGAAGAAGTGCCCATATCACACGTCACCAACGGAATTCACATACCCTCGTTTATTTCCCAGGAATTTGCCTTTCTTTTCGATCGTTATTTGGGCCCCGATTGGTTTCTGGGCTCTCGCAAACCCGATAACATCAAACGCATCGGAGAAATCTATGATGAAGAGCTGTGGCGCAGCCATGAAACCAACCGCTCCCGTCTGGTGCGTACCTGCCGCAGGCGGCTGGTCGAACAGTACGAGCGGCGCAACGCTCCCCGTAAAGTTCTTGAAGCCGTCGAATCGGCGCTTGAACAGGACACATTGACCATTGCGTTTGCCCGGCGGTTTGCTACCTACAAGCGCGCCGGTCTACTCTTGCAGGACCCAAAACGTCTGAAATCGATCATCAATAATACAAAATATCCGGTTCAGTTTATCTTTGCGGGAAAGGCCCACCCCAGGGACAATGAAGGTAAAGAACTGATCAAGCAACTGTTCCAGTTTGCCAGTCATCCGGAAGTACGTGACAAGATCGTTTTCCTGGAAGACTACGACATGCATCTGGCGCGTCATCTGCTGCAAGGTGCGGATGTATGGCTCAATACCCCCCGGCGGCCGCTGGAAGCCTGTGGAACCTCCGGTATGAAAGCCGCCATGAACGGGGTACTGAATGTCAGTATCCTCGATGGATGGTGGTGCGAGGGATATTCGGAAGACAGAGGCTGGCGTATCGGTAACGGTGAGGAATACGAAGATCATGGCTATCAGGATACCGTGGAGAGCCAGGCCTTGTACAACGTACTGGAAAACGAAGTTATCCCCTGCTTTTACGATCGTAAAAACGGGGATCTGCCCACCCGTTGGTTGCAAAAGATGAAGGCCTCCATGAAAATGGCCATGGCGTCCTTTTGCAGTTTGCGCATGGTATCTGAATATGAAAAACGGTATTACCTTCCGGCGCTCAGGCGCTGGGACGCTTTGCTGGCTGAAAACGCCGGGGAAGCCAAAAGACTGGCTACCCAAATTAACCGACTTCGTACGCTGTGGAAAAATATCGAGATACAATCACCGAAAAGAGATACTGGGGGGCCGTATCGCGTCGGCGACAGCTTTCTTGTGACATCGGAAGTAAACCTGGGGGAGTTAAGGCCGGATGAAGTCGATGTTGAGCTCTATTACGGCCACCTGGAGTCACTGGAAAAATTATCCCCAAGCCGTATTGAACCGATGAGCGTTTTAGAGGAAAAAGGCGATGGAAAATACCTTTACGGCTGCGATCTAATTTGTGACATTTCGGGTCGCTTTGGTTTCACTGTCAGAGTGGCGCCCACTGGTGATAAACGAGTCAAAACAACACCGCGGTTACTGACATGGGCCTAGGGTTCACGAAAAAATAAGTTCACAATTTTAGGCTGAAATTAGTGGTTGGTGGGAGTGGCTTCCAGCCACGATTATAGATTTTGACCCGACTGGATCAATCGCGGTTAAAAACCGCTCCCACAATCAATGTACAGCGGATACAAAATTACAAAGTTTATTTTTCGATCAAACTGAACGCTTTAGAGGCCAGCGGCAGGGCTGAACGCTGACACCCGAAACCTGACGCCAAAAAAACGGGATAAAAGTTAAGGGCTCCGATAGGAGAATTTTCACCACCATAGGTTAGTGTCCGCAAAATAGAACTTGGCAATATAAAAAAAATAGATAGAAGGAAATCTATCATGAACACCGCGTCTTGCAATCCCAGGGTTCTCATCGTTACACCCGAAGTCACTTATCTACCGGACCGCATGGGGGGCCTGGCCTCTTTTTATACCGCCAAAGCGGGCGGACTGGCCGATGTTTCCGCTGCTTTGATCAGTGCACTGTTTGAACAGGGGGCCGACGTCCATGTTGCCATGCCGGATTACCGCTCCCTTTTCAGCGACAAGCTGGCGCCGGTGTTAAAAAAAGAAATCAACCGGATTCAGCGTAAAATGCCGGATGACCGCATCCATCTGGCCGAAGACCGGGCCTTTTATTATATCAACCGAGTGTACTCTTTTTACGGGGATGAAAACGTTAAGCTTTCCCTAGCGTTTCAGCGGGAAGTCATCAACAACATCGTTCCCCGGGTTCAGCCGGATCTGATCCACTGCAACGATTGGATGACCGGCTTGATACCGGCCATGGCCAGAAAACTCGGCATTCCCTGTCTTTTTACCATTCACAACATCCACACAGTTAAAACCTACCTGGCGGAGATCGAAGACAGAGGCATTGATGCGGCCGATTTCTGGCAAAATATTTATTTCGAAAATATGGCCACCAGCTATGAACAAATACGGGATTCCAACCCGGTGGACCTGCTTACCAGCGGGATTTTTGCGGCCCATTTTGTGAATGTCGTCAGCCCGACCTTTCTGCAGGAAATTGTCGACGGCCGGCATGATTTTGTGAAGGCCTGTGTTCGGCAGGAATTGGTCAACAAAGTCCGGGCCGAATGTGCTTCAGGAATCCTCAATGCGCCGGATCCTTCTTTCAATCCGGCTGAAGATAAGGATTTAGCACGCGAATTCGGTCCCAAAAATTTTGTTGGCGGGAAAAAAGAAAACAAACGTCATTTACAAAGAAAGCTGGGGTTGGTCCAGGATGACCGCGCCCCGATATTTTTCTGGCCTTCGCGGCTGGACCCGATTCAAAAAGGATGCCAGCTGCTGGCCGACATTTTTTACAAAGTCATCTCCAAATACTGGGACCGGAACCTGCAGATCGTCTTTGTGGCCAATGGTGATTATCAGATGACGTTTAGAGACATCGTGAATTTCCATAAGTTTCAAGAGCGTGTGGCCATATCCGATTTTAGTAACGATCTGGAACATCTGGCATACGCTGCGGCAGATTTTATACTAATGCCGTCAAGATTTGAACCTTGCGGCTTGCCGCAAATGATTGCACCCCTCTATGGCACGCTTCCGGTGGCCCACGATACCGGCGGCATCCGCGACACAATCACGCATCTGGATGTAGACAAAAACACCGGAAACGGCTTTTTGTTTGAAACCTTTGATGCCGAGGGTTTGTTCTGGGCCGTCGAACAGGCCATGGCTTTTTACAGTCTGCCACAAAAGGTAAAGACCAATCAGATCAGGCGCATCATGACGGAAAGTCAGGTCACCTTCACCCATGCTAATACGGCGCGCCAATATATCAAGCTGTATGAAAAGATGCTGCAGAGACCGTTGATCGTTGAAAATGTAAAGAACGCTTGCAAAGCTGACTTTGGTTAAAAGCGGTTCAGGGTTCAAGGTTCAGAGGTTCAGGGTTCAAAGTTATAAACAGTTGATTATGAGGTCTAAGATTAACCAGAAAGAGCCGGAATCAATTATGCCCAGATCAATTCAAAAACCTGTTCTACCATCGAACGATCAGGTTCAAAAAGCCTTGGACCGCCTCTTGGCCATAGATCCCTATTTAAAACCATATGAAAAAATAATTCGCCGGCGCTTGTCAAAAATAATCGAAACCGAAACCCGTCTGACCGGCGGTAAAACGACCCTGGCCGATTTTGCCTCCGGCCATGAATACTTCGGGCTTCATTTTCAAAACAATCAATGGGTTTTCCGGGAATGGGCACCCAACGCCGACAAAATATTTTTAGTTGGCGACATGTCCGGCTGGCTGGAAAAAGAGGCGTTTTCACTCGGGCAACTTGACGACGGCATCTGGGAAATTCGTCTTCCTTCCGATACCTTCAAGCATGAAGATCTCTATCGACTTCGTATCCATTGGCCCGGCGGCGAAGGGGATCGTATTCCGGCCTATGCCCGGCGGGTTGTACAGGATTCAAGGACCTTAATTTTTAATGCCCAGGTGTGGTTTCCCGCAGCTTCCTATCAATGGCAATGCCCTAATTTTCGACGACCGGCTGAGGCACCGTTTATTTATGAGGCCCACATCGGCATGGCCCAGGAACAAGAAAAAATCGGATCATTCCGGGAATTCACCGCCGAAGTCCTCCCCCGAATCGTAAAATTCGGCTACAACACCCTCCAGTTAATGGCAATTCAGGAACATCCCTATTACGGTTCGTTCGGCTATCAGGTGTCTAATTTTTTTGCCGTCTCATCCCGCTTTGGCACTCCGAACGATCTCAAAGCCCTTATCGACGCAGCCCATTCAGCCGGCCTGGCGGTTCTGATGGACCTTATCCATTCCCATGCCGTCACCAATGAAACTGAAGGTCTCAGCCGCTTCGACGGTACGTTGTATCAATACTTTCATGATGGACCGCGCGGGCGTCATAATCTTTGGGACTCCCGTTGTTTTGACTACGGCAGACACCAGGTGCTTCATTTTTTGTTATCAAACTGCCGTTTCTGGCTGGACGAATATCATTTAGACGGCTTTCGTTTCGACGGCATCACCAGCATGCTCTATTTGCATCACGGAATGAACAAAGCCTTTACGACTTACGATGATTATTTTTCAGACAGCGTAGATGAAGATGCCCTTACCTATCTGACACTGGCAAACAAGCTCATTCATACCCTGCGATCCGACGCGGTCACCATCGCCGAAGATGTCAGCGGGATGCCGGGCCTGGCGGCATCGCTGGAAAACGGCGGCTTCGGTTTTGACTATCGCTTTGCCATGGGGGTTCCGGACAACTGGATCAGGCTGATCAAGGAAATTTCCGATGAAGACTGGCCGATGGGACATCTGTGGCATGAGTTGACCAACCGGCGTAGCGAAGAAAAGACCATCAGTTATGCCGAATCCCACGATCAGGCCCTGGTGGGTGACAAGTCCATTATCTTCCGGTTAATCCCCGAGGACATGTATGACCATATGAGTGTCGGGGATGAGAACGTCCGGGTGGACCGGGGTATTGCATTGCATAAAATGATCCGCTTAATCACCCTGGCCACCGCCGGAGCCGGCTATTTGAACTTTATGGGCAATGAATTCGGCCACCCGGAGTGGATCGATTTTCCCCGGGAAGGCAATAACTGGTCCTGCAAATATGCCAGACGCCAGTGGCACCTGGTGGATGATCCCAATTTGAAATATCAGTTTCTCGCCCGCTTTGATCGCGATATGATCGC
>JBAVYC010000684.1:0-14562 GCA_049698595.1 Desulfobacterales bacterium
CCGTGATTAAATCCAACCGCCCAGGCATCCCGATAGTCACTGGAGGTTCCGGTCTTAACCGCGGTTTGGACCGGAAACCGCAACAGGCTGCCGTCACCGAACTCCAGCCGGCGAGCTTCCGGATCCGACAGGATATTGCCGATCAGCGATGCGGTTTCGGCTGAAAATATCCTGCGGATTTCTTCCCGGCGGGGTGCTTCCGTCAAGAAAAATTTTAATGGGCGGTAGGTTCCCTGCCGGGCCAAAACAGTATACGCCTGCACAAGCTCCAGCAGGGTAATCTCGCCGTTTCCTAAGGCCAACCCATCGCCGTAATAATCCGGATGCTGCTGCAGGCTCCGAATACCCAATTCGTGCAAACAGGCCAGAAATTCAGCGACACCCACAAACTGAATGGCCCGCACCGCGGGAATGTTCAAGGAATTGCCGAGGGCCTCCCGCACCCTTAACGGCCCGTAGTGGATGCGGCTGTAGTTATGATAAGCATGCAGCCCGCGTCCGACGGATTCGGATAGAGGTGAATCGTCCACCAGCGTGGCCGCCGTCCAGCCTTTTTCGAATGCCAGGGCATATAACAACGGCTTCAAGGTCGATCCCGGCTGGCGCGGGGTAATGACCGCATCGATCCAGCTTGCCGGAACATCATCCAGACCGGCGCCACTGTTTACCCAGGCCAGAGCCTCATTTCGTTGATGGTCCACAACCAATACCGCCCCGTTTTTAGCGCCCCGATTTGAAAGATCCTTTAGACGATTATCCAGCAGGTTTTGAACGATCTGCTGCAGGCCGGCATCAAGCGTTGTGTGCAGACGGCCTTTTTCCCGCGCATCCAATGGCGGCGGCAGTTTAGATACATACTGAACAAAATGCTCGGCTCTCACGGCCAGGACGGCTTCTCTGCTCTCGAGCTCAGTAGTGCGGATCGAGACATACTGTCCCTTGTCGATGATCCCATATTTTAACAGACGATCAGCGAGTCGATCGATCGATCGCAACAGCCTCTGCGGACTTTTACGCACATCCAGGCGTGTCGGTGCCCGTACCATCACCACCAGGGCCAGCATTTCCTTGGTGCTTAAGGTGTCGAGATCGCGGTCAAAAAATTCCCGCGCGGCCTGCACCACTCCCCGGCGCCGGCCGGCGTAAGGAACCTGATTGAGGTAAAACTCGAGAATTTCACTTTTGGGAAATTCTTTATCAAGACGACCGGCCTCGATCCCTTCCAGCCAGCGGGACCAGAGTGTCCGCGGCCGCGGGTGCCACATGCGGATGACCTGTTCGCTAATGGTGCTGGCACCGCGGATCGAATCCAGGGCTTTGAGGTTCTGAAATATCGCATGTAAACGTGCCAGCCAGTCAACGCCCTGGTGGTGGTAAAAACGCTGATCCTCAGACACCACAAAGGCCTGCTGCAAAAAATACGGAATCTCATGCAGGGAGATATGGTTGTGGATGTTCCAGCGGTTCTGGTAGGTCACGGTCAACGGCACATAATTGCGGTCCATCACCTGAACCTTGCGCACCTGGGAACCAACCGGCGAGAGGCAGACCGGCAGGGGCAGGAGGTCGTCATGGGTTTTCCAGAGAAATGCCCCGGCCGTCATCGCTGCCATCAACAGCAGGATTGCGGTTATCTTTTTTCTGCGATGGTTGATTTTTATATTCAAGTTGATTTGGTTTATTGAGTTGGTTTAGTTGATTGGGTTGACTTAGTTGAATGGATTGATTGAGTTGATTAAGTTTATTGAATCAACCTCTCACCATAAGCAAACATTCATTTTTACACGATGCCCTAAGCCCCATGCCCCATGCTCTGCGCCCTATGCCCTTTGCCGCCGACCCCATACCCTTTGCCCTATGCCCTGCGCCCCATTCCGCCTTCCCGCCGGGGCGCAGGCGCAGACCCCTATGGGCCGGAGGCCGCATTCCAACTTCCCATTTCTTCCCTCTGTCTCCTGCCATCTGAAGTCTGCTATCTGTCATCTGCCCTCTGCCTTCTGACCTCTGTCTTCTGATCTCTTCCCTCAGCCTTCTGACTTCTGAATTCTCACCTTCCCAACTTCTCACCTTCTTACCTTCAATTCTGCCACGACTCCTTTGCCATAAACATCCGGATCATACATCTCTGCGGCGTACACCGGCATCACAACGAATTCACCCGGAGCGATAGCTTGGGCCGTGTAGGACAGGTGATAGTTTCCGGCCGGCAGGTATTCGGAGTAAAAGCGCGCGGCGTGATGGCGCAATTCCTGATGATAAAAGCTCCAGCGCGAAACGCCGTAAGACGACCAGTCGCTGTAGTGAAACCACCAGGAGCCGTCGGCAGCTTTAAAAGCCTCTGTGTCGGCATCCACCGTGGAAGCCGTCGCCAGGTCTCGATTGACCGGTTCAAGTCCGCCGGGCACTGAATCTTCCACCACCACAAAATTTCTGGCCGTCGGCAGGGACACAAAAAGATCCACCCGCACCAGATCACCACGCTCGAGCTGCATGGGACTTTTTAGAAGCTCCCATTGTCCGTTTTGCTCGCGGCTGTATTCACGATGAATCTCGATGCCGGCATTGACGGGGTCCGTTTTCAGGGTTTGAGGCGCATACGAGAGCCGCGCACCGTAATACAGTCGGCCCGGCCCTGTCTTTTCCAGTTTAAGGCTTGCCGTGCGGCCCGGGTCATCGGTGCCAACCGGTCTTTGAAACGTCACCGGATCATCCCGCAAATCCGCAAACCCGGCCCGGCCCAGTTCTTCGGCACCCAATTGTACGCGCACTGTCATATCGGGCGATTCACTTTCATACCTGCGGCTATAGTCAATCAGGCCGTTCAAGCAAAACATGTTTTCCTGGGTGTTCTCCCAATGATCACGATTCCGGCGGCTCTGGGTGATATAACGCACGAGTTTAAATGGGGTATCCCCAACCAGTTGTTTACCCTGATCCGTGCGGCCGTAGGCCGCCAGTGCACCTAGAATAGCCCCGTTGGTCCGCAGCGCGGAAGAAAGAATGCGTGTGTAGCTGTCATCGATCACTTCACTGAAAACAAACTTGCCGCCGGATTGATTGCCATGGGCCAGGATCCGGTTGCAAACGTCGTCACGGATGGCATCCGAGCCCTGGACACCCAAAGTCGCCAGTAAAAAATGGGCCTTGCCGAAAAGACTCATTTGCGGCACATGGGGCTGGTAGCGCTGCAGATCGGACCGGTTTACTTTTCCGTGATCAACCAGCGCCGCCAAGGCCACGGCCCTTACCGTAGAGGCCATGCCTTTGGTATAGAAATCCGGCATCACGTTGCGGCGCAGCAGGGCGAGAAGATAGGCGTGCAGCTTTTCCTCGACCGCCGCCGGTACTTGATAGCCGCTTTTATGCAGCCAGTTAAACGCCAGTGCCGTGTAAGCACTGAGATACGGGCTGACATAGCGATCCTGCGCTATGAAATACGTCATGCCGCCATTGGGTGCCTGATACTCGGCAGCCCTCGCCAGCATGGATTGGGGCAGGTGCGCGCTGTCCTGCCAGCTAAAGTCTTCGGCCAGATACACTTTAAGGTTGTTGTAATGGGACGCCATCACCCCCCGGGTGAGGACTTGTTCCCAGCAACCAAAGTTATAATCGCGCAGGTATCTGAAAGCGCCTTCGAGGTTGCCGATCACGGACGGCGATAGTATCAGGTTTAATTTCCCGACATCCGTGCGAATGTCGCGCGGGTAAAGGATTCGTTCGGTAACCGCCGATGCTACCGTCGATCCATAGGTGGCCGCGGTTTCCAGACGATAGCGTTTTTGAACAACGATGGTGTGGACCAGGCCGTCCCGATCCAGCGCGTCACCGCCCTCAGCAGTCAGTTTTATGAGCCCGTCGGCCGTGGTTTTCAACGCCAGCCAAACCGTGGCGCGCTTAAAAGGCTCAATCTCCAGGGTTTGGGTTACCTGCTGGTGCTTGTGTCCCTCAGGAGTTTCAATCACGCCCCGGGCTGACAAAGTCACGGTCAGTTCGCGCTTTCGGGGGGTGCGGTTCATGATATTGAAGCCGGCCTCGAAGCTGTCGCCCGCGGTCACCTGGTTGGGCATCACCGGTCGAATTTCGGTGGGTCGATTGACTTTAAATCCGCCCTCCCCCAGTCCCATGCGGTCACCGGGCGTCACCGCCATGACCAGCACCCGCCAACCGGTTAAATTGTCCGGCGCTTCAAACTCGATGCTCGCCCGGCCCTCCGAATCCGTCATAATGGAAGGGTTCCAATAACTGACAAACTTAAACACCGAACGCAGGCTGATATCCAGACCACCGCCTCCGCCGGTGGAGGCCCCTTTTTTCTCAAATTTTTGTCGCCCCACCAGCCGCATCAGCAAACTGTAGTTTTCCAGATCGAGTCCGTCGACCGTGTAGAATCCCTTGTAAGGATCGAAATAATCCCGGCCCTGTGCCAGCAGATCAAACACCGCTTCATCCAGCACGGCCACGGCCAGTTCAATCGGTTCGGCACCGGATGGATAGCGCGCCGCCGCCTTCATCCGGACTTTGACACGATCCCGCGGCTTATAGGTTTCCTGCAGGGGCTCAACCTGCACCACGATCTCTTTATGGGGATCTGTGACCGGCACTTTGACATAGCCCATGCGAAAGGCCGGTTTTCCAAGATCCACCTGGTTGTCGGATGGCGCTGATTCAACCCGTGGAGAAGTGACGACCACCGACAGAAAAAATCCCGGCAGAAAATCTTTCTGAATTTCAAATTCGATAATGGGGGTGGCGCTTGTCAATGTTTGCAGCCAGTTTTGCAGAACGCCATAGCGTTCGACCGTAATCAAGGCCCGGGCACCGGGAAAAGGGTTTTTAACCAGAAAGCGGGCCATCTCACCGACGCCATACTCAGATTTTTCTGCAATAATTTCAAGGCTGTTATCCGGCCGCTCCTGCCACACGACCCGTCCCTGGCCGACAACCCATTGATAGATTTCACTGCTGTGGGGCCGACTGCGGCTGTCTTGAATCGTGGCCCTGATCCGGTGGGATCCGGGGTCCCGGGGTGTAAACACACATTGAACCGCCGCCAAGGTGGATTGCAGATCGCATTGTGCGACCTCGACCCATTCATGGGTGTAGTGGGTCAGATAGGCATTGCCGGCGCCCTTGATCCGGGCCGCCCTGGTTTCCCGGCGTTCAATTTTAACCTGGATGGGCACACCTGCCTGGGGTTTGCCTCCGGCGTCCACCACCAGCAGCTCAACCGCCGCCGGCGCATCTTCATTCATCAGCCAGTCCGTCGAGCGCAGGCCGACATAGCGGTCGCGGCCGGCATAGTCTGCCGTCGCCCGGCCCACGATATACTTACCGCGATCATCTCTGACCGCACTTTCGACAACCAGTCGGCCATATAAGATTTCACTTTCGGCAAGGGTGAAGCGGGTCGTCAGATTGCCGCGGTTGTCAAGAGCATTTTCAATTTGATGAACGCTTTGTCTGGCAGGGGCTCCGGGAACATAGGTGATAAATTGAAATCCCCGGGCAGACGGGTCTTCCGAGCGAAAGGGATGCGCTGCCAGCGTCGTGGTCACCCGGCTGCCGGCATCGGTATAGGGACCGCCGGAATGCAGCCTGGCCCGGGTGGTGGCCTCAATGCTGTCGCCCGGCTGAAATATGCGGCCGTTAAGGTCCGTGGTCACTTTAAAAGGCGCCGGGGTAAAATCACTGACCAGCACCCGCAGCGGCTCCCAGCTGTCCTCGGAAAAGGCGGCCTTTAACTGAAAGCGATACCAGCCGACGGCACCGACTCGGGATATGGTAAATTCTCCGTCATGGGCACCAAATTCCGATAAGGATATATCGGAAACCGTATGGACAATTTTGCCGGTAGGATCCACAACTTCAAGGGTATAGCCTTCGCGGGGCGCCGGCACAAATGTCTCATTGGTCTGGTCGCGAACATACAGTTTGTATTGAATCGTATCACCGGCCTTGTAGACGCCCTGGGCCGTGGTACCCCAGGTGTGAATGTGGCCATAACGCCGTCGCAGAGAGGGAAATACCGAATAGCGCGAAGCCCGGTAAGTATCGACGCGAAACTGGTGATCCAGCGGCACCAGGGCCAGGTCATCCGCCTTTTCGATTTTCACAAACAGTCGGGGCGCATCCATTTTATAGGCCTGGATGAATTGTAAAGCGGGGTCGATTTCCCGGATACCGGCCAACATGGCAACACCGCTGTCGTCGGTTAGCGCCTTGGTCAGGATCCCCGGCCCCTCGGGCAAAGCCGTGTAGGTATCACGATATATGTTTACCGCGGCATCCGCAACGGGCAGCCCCGATGCTAAGTCGGTCACCCATACCAGGGTGTTAAAATGCCCGATCTTGACGTGCACCTGAAAGGGCGTCACCTGGGCGAAAAACCAGCGCTCCTGCAAATGCTTCGTTACCGGCGGCACTGAATTCACCTGACCCTGGACCACGCCGCAACGACCTTGGAGCAGGTCACGGATCTGCAGCGGCATACGAAAAGCGATGTCTACCGCCGCCGGAATTTGCCACGAATGTTTTTGACCGCTTTGCTTTCCACCGGCCGTCAGGCGGTCATACGCCACCGTAACCTTTTCAAGATTGGTCACCACCAGCGGCATCTCCGTATCGGCTTCCTTTTCCAGCACCGCCTGGGGATGGGTCAGGGTGAAATCCGGCGGCCGGTGATCGGTCGCAAACTGAAAATCGATGGGAATTGCAAGGGTCCGTCCGAATTCATCCTTAAATTTAGCGCGATCGCTCCGGATGGAATAAACCTGATTGGCTTGCAACACTTCAGGCAGCCGGATACGATACATGCTCCCCTGTTTGTGGGGTGAGCGCAGCCGGGTGTAACCCCGGCGATTGGCCCAGGGATCATAATCCGTTCTATTCCCGGCCAGGTCGGGCGTGATCGTCACATGATTTTTAACCTCTTCATCGATGACAGGGGCCGAGAAAACCAGGGCAACCGGTCGCAGTGGATTGCAGCGCGCCTTATGTCCAGCCCCGGCGTCCGAGGGTTCCAATGTTAACCTGGCGTTGCGGTTGTCGACGCATTCAACACCTATAAATGCAAATTCAGGGAAACTATGAAACGCCGCCAGAACACGATTTCCCACTCCCCGCTCAGGACCGCTGAAGGACACCAGACCCGGCTCCACTTCCAACGTCACTTTGGTGTCGGGGGGGAGTTCAACCACAGGAGATACCAACCAGATCCGCCGTGCCGTCGTTTCTAGTTTTGACGGCAATTTCTCATTCTCGCTCGCAGATATTTCAGCCGATGAATCGGTGCCTGGGATCACAACAATATTTTCGCCCGGCAAGGGGTGTATGAAAGGTGATTGCCGGTCATCAGGATCCGGTTCCACCTTCAGCTGCACCCGCCGCTCGTTCGGGTCATCCAACATCAAGAAAATATGTTCTGCCACAGATTCCCTGAAAACCGGCTGATTAAAGGTCAGGCGGATGACCGGCATACCGGGGGCCTGCCAGGTTTTAAACCAGGTATGTCGCACCTTGGGACGCTCGGTGATAAAGCTGTGGGCGATCGATTTGGCAAGGGTGGCACCGTCTTCGGCCTGGATGCCAGGATTTACAGCGATATCATAGCGCGTAGCGGGTTTTAAAGCAGCGCTTTCAGCCAACTCACAGGCCAGAGCGCGGGGATTGAGCCAGCGCCAGCGGCAATCTGTTTCCGGAGAAATGGTGATGGAAACTTCAGCTGCATCGCGATCCATGCGCCCCACCGGCACCACCGCCCGATTAAACTCAAAAACAATCTGGCGGCCGGATGGCACCTCCGTGCCGGCCGGGGTGATACGCACAACACTCAGCCCGGAATGTCCGTCACCGGAGTTTGCAGCATCCGGCATTACAAAATGGAATAACATCAACAGAGTGGTTAGATAGGCGGTTGGCAGCAGACACAGGCGACGCATCGTTTTCCCTCCTGAGTATATTTCCGGCCTAATTTTGCAGAGTTTCACCCAAGATTTCGGGCGGCTTCAATCTTATTTTGACATCTTACTGATTCTTTTATATGAATAGACGAAGTGTCTCAAATGAAGAATGCCTGAACCCATGAACGCCTATTCTGAATTCATTCAGGCGGCCCCAGAACAATTTCTATGCGTCGGTTCTGACGGCGGCCTTCTTCGCTGTCGTTAGGAGCGACCGGTCTGTAAAAACTGTAGCCGCGGGCGGAAAGCCTTCGCGGCTCGATCCCCCCTTCTTCCTGAAAAAAATGGGCGACCGCTGAAGCCCTGGCCGTTGAAAGTTCCCAGTTGCTCGGGAAGCGTTTCATCAAGTACGCTGTCAAAGCGACATTGTCCGTATGGCCATCTATCACGATGTCCTGATTTTGGTTAACTTTCAGAGACTTTGCCAGCACCCGCAGCAACTCTTTACCCTTGGGATTGATCTCAGCACTTCCGGAATCGAAAAGGATCTTATCCACAAATATGACTTTCAGCTGATTTCCCGTTTCGATCACTTCAACCTCTTGGGCCGCAATCTGATCTTTCAAACTGGTTTCAATGGTCTTCTTGGTATCATCCAACAGCTGAATGACTTGTTCCTGGAGCTCGATGACGGATTTCTTCTTGTTCAGTTCCAACCTGAGGATCTTGATGTTTCCTGACAATTGCAGGTTAATATTTTTCAGATAAGTATATTGAGCCTGAAGATCTTTTATGTCTTGGGCGCATTTATTTCTCTCTTCTTGCAAGTCTTTACGCTCAGCTGTCATCAGTTGAAGTCTTCTCTCAGTCCGGGCCAATTCACTCTCCAGATATTCCAGCCGGTTTTTAGTCTGGATCTTCTGACTCCGTGAGTCTTCCAATTGAGCATCCAGGGTCGCATATTGCGGTTTAAGTAAACAGGCGGATAGTATCGTCGCGATCGCGCAGACGATAATCAACAATGTTCTGCTGGGCATGGGAATGTCTCCATTTTATAACAATATTTTTACTATTGCTTACATCGGTATATCAAAACTTTCAGCATAACCGGTAAGTTCCACGTAACCCTGACCGTTGATCGGATTTGCGTCCCTTGTCCCCCTGATCGACACACTTCCTTCCCAATAAGTTACACCGGTGCTCTCGGAAGTCCGCATTTCCTGATCTGCCAGGTTGGCAGAAATGGTTAAATCCAAGGCAAATGGAAAAACCCGCAGACGCCAGCGTGAGGGATAGACGGCCTTAGAATGGGGACTTTGCCAGGTATCCAGGATGGTCACTGCGAAGTCATCCTTTCCTATGGTCCTGGTTTTCCCTTCTGGGTCTACAAACGTTCCGCTAGAAACGGCGCTGATGCCACCCTCATCAGTCCTCAATAAAAACACCATGATTTCTGTCCGGTCGGACAACTGTAAGCTGAACCAATCCCAGCCCTTTATGCCCGGTTCCAGCATCGCCGTACTGAATTCATGATCCATCCATCCTTGTCCGCTGACGGCAAACGTTTTGCCTCCGATGGTTAAGTGACCATCCACCTCAAGCCGGGTATAGGAGTAATAACAGCTGGCTCTTTGCGGTGATGAGCCTTTCAGGCTGTAGCCGGCTCGCCCGTGCAAGACCGGCGGTTTTGCGGGCGTTAAGGTCAGGTCATAGGAGAACTCAGCCGTATCTACCTTAAGCACCTGGGTCTCGGAGCCGATGTGAGCCGACCAGTTTTTAAGATATACAACCGTCTCAGGCGGCCTGTTCAGAACACCCGCCATGGTCAGCGCCTCCCTGGAAATCAATTCAGCCTGCAAATGCCGCTTGCCGGCAATATCCGAAACGGCCGCATGGGCCAAATAAATCTGCTGGGTACGCCAGGCGGACGGTGGATTGGGCCAGGTTTTAGCGGCACCCGGTGGACTGATCTGGCTGCGGAAAAAAGTCAGCTGGAACCCATAAAGATCTCCGACTGCCGAGCGCAAATTGCCGGTATAATACCACCATTCGGTGCGGTACCCTGGATGCGCCCCGTGGTCTTTGGGGAATTCGAGGTTACAAGGACCGGTGATGGTGAGATAATTAGATGGCGTCTCAGCCAAAACCGGTAGGATGATAACCAGAAAAAATAATATAAAAAAGAAAAATTTGTGTTTAATTCGGATTGCTGCCATGCAAATATTTAAAATCACTGGGCGAAAGCCCTTATCTGGCTCGCACCGCCCGGGTCGTTGACGCCGAACTGAGTTGCTGGACAGAGGTCGGCACTCGCAGTTTTACATGAATCTGTCGCATATTGCCAGTCTAAAACGCTTTGTTTTGCGATGATGAGGGTACAATCAAAATGTTAGCGGATGATTACATCAGGGACCCTGATTACCCTGCCGAAGCCTACCTTTAAAAAATCTTGAGCGGCAAGAGGGGCTTCTTATATCCAAAATCCGCTATTTTCAGCCGATTTTAGCCAATTGCCGGGTTGACAGTACAATCTTCATTCTGTATAGGGGTCAGATCCTTGAATTTGACAAAGTAGAACTAATAACAAATAACTATTAACTATTAACCAATACCCACTGTTCTCGGCCCCATGCCCTATGCTCTCTGCCCATTACCCAATCTTCATTCCCGCAACAAAGTCGCCGGCGGTTGCCGAAAAACCATCTTTATCGCCGGCAGCGCCGCAGCCAGCGCGGTCAGAATAATCAAGGGCAGCGACATCCCCAGCATCCCCCAGTCCACCCCGTATAAAAACGTCCAGCCAAATGACTGGCGGTTGATCACATAAACCAGTAGATATGACAGGATGAAGCCGCAAACAATCCCGGCCAGCTCACCGGCCACCACCATAAAGGCCGCCTCCCAGAAAATCATGGATCGGATCTGGCCGAAACCGGCGCCGATCGCAAACAGCGTATTCAGCTGCCTGGAGCGTTCCAATACCAGAACCGTCAGGGTTGTGGCAATCCCCAAGGCCGCTATCACCAGGGCGATGAGCAAAAGGACCGTTGTCACCGCAAATGTTTCATCGAAAACCCGCAGGATGGACGCCCGCAGATCTTCGCCGTTGATCATATCCAGGTCGCCACCCCAGCGCCCAATTATTTTATTTCGCAGACCGCTAACTGCACGGCCCAGATCCTGGTTTCGATCCCGGAAGTACACCCGTAACCCGCCCCAGCGAGGATCATGATAGTGCATCTTGAAATGCGCCAGGGAATAAAAGACCACACCGCCCTGGGTACGATAATCCCGCACCACCCCCAATACCGGTAATTCAACCAGGGAAGTTTCGATCCGGGCCTTGAATGTATCCCCGACAGTCAACCCGGTGCGGTTTGAGAACACTTCGGAAATAATCACCCCTTCACCACGTCGCAAACGTGATCGAATTTTATCCGGTTTACCTTTCATCCAGAAAAAATCCGCGTACTTTAAGAAGACATCCAGATCCAGAGCCTCAAATTCGTAAGGAAAATTATCATATCTGAGAAAATATCGGCGATTGGGCACAATTTCGATCTCTCTGTCCAGGCTTTGAAACCAGGCCGCCACCTGATGGGGAATCGGCTGACGAAATTGGTTGATCTCATTGAGTTTGGGAGTTAAAAACAAATCACCGCTGATGGTCTGATAGGTCCAGATTTCCACCGTCCGGCGAAAGCTGTGGATCATAATAACCAGCGATGCGAACAACGCCACGGCCGTAATAAGCGCCCCGACGGAAACGGCGGTTCGGGTCCCGCTTTCCCGCACGTACCGGGCTGCCAAATAGGCCGGTACCCCACCAAACCGACGCAGCAGGGGCGAAAGCGTATTGCCCATCTGTACCAGGAAAGAGGGAACGAGCAAAGAAAACCCCACAAAAAGAAGAATAAATGCAAAATAACCCGGTAGGGGCACACCCAGCTGGCCCGGAAGCCGCGACAAGGGTAAAACCAGGATGATGCAGATCAGACCTGTCAAAGTGAGGTTGTGGGAAGATTTTTTTATCGGCATGCCATGCTGGGGGTTTTCCAGAGCTTCCTTGGGTGAAACCTGCATGGCTTCGCGGGCCGGATACAAGGCCGCCAGGACGGATATGAACACCGTTACGCCAAAACTCAATGCGATCTCCCATATGCTCAGCGAGATAGCATCCACCTGCACCCGAACAAACAGGGTAGAGATCGTCTGGCTCACCCCGTCCAACAGATACTTCACCAGAAAGCTGCTGAGGGGAATGGCTGCAATCCAGCCGGCAATGCCAAAAAGCGCGCCTTCTGCCAAAAACACAAATAACAGCAAGTGAGCCGATCCGCCGGTGGATCGCAAAACCGCCAGTTCGTGGCGACGCGCGGCGGCATTTAAGGCCACCAGGCTGTAAACCAGAAACATACCCACAAACAAAGATGCAAAACTTAAAATGGAGAGATTGAGCTGGTAGGCCCGCATCATCGCCTGCCCGCTTTCTTTGGCAGCCAGAGGTGAACTCAGCACAACACCTTCAGGCAAAATTTTGTGAATTGCGTCCAGATCGCGGTCTGTGACACCAGGCTTGAAGCGCAAATCGATGCGGTCCACCTGCCCGTAGTTCCCGGTAAACTCCTGAAAGGTGGCAATGTCCGTGAAAGCCACGCGACCGCCCTCGGCCAGGGCCAAACCTTGTATTGCCAGAATTCCGGTGATTCGGAACCGGGCGGCCTGGCTGGCATTTTCAAGATAAATGAAGTCGCCTTGATGCCATTGATATTTGCGCCCCAGAGGTTTCCCGATGATCAGGGTGTAGGGGTCTTTTATTAGACTCAGCCAGGAATCAGCTTCTTTTTCGGCGTCCCCGTCAATTTGCCAGTCACGAAAGGAGCGGTCCAAAAGAGGGTCGAAGCCGATCAGAAGAAAAGGATCTGAATTTGCCAGCCCGGGCCGGATGTAAATGCTAAGCAGGGGCGAAACGCTTTCAATGAGGGGATGGTTTATTAATTTCGCAACCAGTTGCTCCGGCACGCTGCCCCCCGGACGGGTCAAGACCCGGTCGGCCCGTCCGGCAATCAATTCCATACTTCGGCTAAAAGAATCCAAGGATGCATGGATGGAGAGTCTCACACTGGTAAATACCGAGGCCCCCAATGCGATCCCGAGGAGTACGGTCAGTGCCCGACCCGGATGCTTTCGCATGTTGCGCAGACTGAACCAGACAAAAAATTTCAAGAAAAAGGATATGCGCTGCACGGTGGTTATAGTATTTAAAATTAAACCAAGCGTTTTCGGGTTCGTGTGTAAGGTGTCAAACAAATAAAAATTTC
Organism: Desulfobacterales bacterium; assembly: GCA_049698595.1. Taxonomy (GTDB): domain Bacteria; phylum Desulfobacterota; class Desulfobacteria; order Desulfobacterales; family JAFDCJ01; genus JAFDCJ01. The sequence goes on from JBAVYC010000684.1 coordinate 13,220, forward strand.
AAATAAATCACAATGACCTAAATTCAAAATCCCAAACAATTGGCGTTTGATCCGCCGCACGCAGATTTTGATATTGTAATTTTAATTTTATTTGACCCAATTTTAAGATCAGGTGGTGCTTGTAATTTGTTATTTCCGATTTGTCCGGGTTAGGTTTTTCAACCCTGAACGTTGAACCCCTGGCCCAGACCTGGATCAGATGTGAATGCCTTTATTCCTGCGGTCACAACGGTTTAACATCACCCAAACGTATTCAATGCAGTCGCGCCAGGGCAGGCCTGAACCGCTTAACCTGCCTATCAATCAGATATCAATCCGTCTTTCAGTCTGATTTTAATGGTCGCCAGTGAATCTGCCAGGGAGCTGTGGGTCGCAATGATAACCGTTCGTTTCCATTTCCGGTTCAATTCGGCCAATAGATCGACCACGATCTGCCCGTTGCGGCTGTCCAGATTGCCGGTGGGTTCATCGGCAATAATAATGTCCGGATCATTGATCAATGCTCTGGCAATCGCTGTACGCTGCATTTCACCACCGGAAAGCTGAGCCGGCAGGTGATTCCATCGCCGGCTGAGGCCGAGCCAGTCCAGCAATTCTATTGCCTTTGATCTGACAGCAGCGTTTTTTTTTCCGGCCAGCAATCCAGGCAGGCTGATATTTTCAAGAACGTTTAAGGTCGGCATCAGGTTAAACGCCTGGAAGACCATTCCGACGACTTCGCGACGAAAATGAGTGAGATTGGCAGGCGTCGCTCTTGTGAGGTCATGATCCGCCACCGTCAGTTCGCCACGGGTCGGTCGATCCAGACCGGCCAGCAAAGACAGCAAGGTACTTTTGCCGGAGCCGCTGTTTCCCTTCAGAATCACCAGCTCCCCGGCAGCAATACTAAGATTGATCGTGTTGATCCCGATGACTTCACTGTCGCCCAGTGGATATATTCGCGTCAGGTTCCTGGCATCAATGATGGTTTTAGAAGATTTTGATTCCATGTTGTCATGGTATCTCCCGGCTCAGTCCAACCTTAACGGTTGGTGCCAGCCTGTGGGAGCGGCTTCCAGCCGCGAATAGGATATTATGACTAAAAAGTGACTTCTTTTCGCGGCTGGAAGCCACTCCCACGATAAATTGATGAGGAGTTAAGGACATTGACATTATGGTAGGTAGCTTACTCGCCAAGAAATCCTTTTTTTACCCCATCATCAATCAAAGCACTCACATATTTCCAGAAAACCGGAGCACCGTCATCGACCGGCTGCATGCGTGATTTAACCTGGGCGCTTCTTATGTTGTTTTCCTGCCAGGTTTGCCCCTCGGTAAAATAATTGTGCAAGAAGGGCTGCAGC
>JBAVYC010000685.1:0-5064 GCA_049698595.1 Desulfobacterales bacterium
GCTATTATTTAAGTGAGGACCGTACCGTAGCCATAAGCAAGGCAGAAGGAATACCATGCCCTGACACATCCCCGATGGCGATGCCGATTTTTTTCCCTGCACCCTTGCCGATCGGCATGAAATCATAATAATCACCCCCGGTTTGATCACAATAGACACTTTTACCGGCGATATCAAATCCTCTGACAATCAGATTTTCCTTGGGCAAATATACAAAATTGCAACTGTTGCATCGTTTGGTAGCTATATTCACCGTTTGGAAATATGGTAAAAAAATCGTCCAGAATTGCCACCAAAGGGACAATATTGATTGCAAGGAGCAGTGCAATCAATCTCGTCCGTATGCGAATACGCAAGGTTCCGGGCGTCATGGAAAGACCGCCTTTGACTCGAGAATAGGACACCCCGGACATATTGACCACCCCCTCTCACATTGCTCGGCCCCACCCCGAGAGAATTGGGGAATCTTTCGTCTTCGAATCCTGCAATTTCTGAACTCAGGCAAGGTCAGCTCGAGTGCATCTTTTAAGATCCCATCAGATGATATGAACACGGACGGCATGTTCACAGATGCCGTTGTTACCGTAGCCCAGCATGTTCCAATGGGCCGTCGCGGGCTGTTGGCGGCCGTCGGTATCCGTCGCCCGGGCCATGATGGTGAAATCTCCCCTCTGTTTGGCCGGCCACATATATTCCCAATGCCGCCAGGCATAGGGTTGCTGCAGCCCGATTAAATTTGCCGGGTTCCAGGTCTGACCATCATCAACAGATATCTCTACCTTTTGGATAACCGCTTCGCCCGCATATGCGGACCCTCTGATCGGCACGATGCCGGCAGAGAAAGACGCCTCGTTGGCCGGCTCCACAATGATTGATTTGAGATCGATGTCTTTGACCACCTCGCCGGCTTTCGGGTCTTCTCCTTTTTGAAATACACGGTAGACGTTGTCCATAAAAAAACCCTCATAGGGTTGGTCCAGAACGGTGATTTTATGGACCCACTTTACACAGTTGGCACCGGTCCAACCCAAAGCCAGGGCTCTCACTGGGAAGCCGTGTTCCAGCGGTAAGGGCTGCCCGTTCATTTCATAGGCCAGCAGGGTTGATGACATCGCCTTTTCAATCGGAATGCTGCGAATAAATTTTATTCCGGCGGATCCCAGGGGCTTGTCCAATCCCTCGAAGCTGACGTGTTCGGCCTTATCTTGCAGGCCCGCTTTTTGCAATAGTTCCCTTAGCCAGATTCCCCCCCAGACGGCATTGCCGACACCGCCAATCGTCCAGGGATTACCGGCGGCCTTTTGTTTAAGCAGTGAGCGACTGTTCCCGGAACACTCCAGGGTGTTGGCCACCTCCACCTTGGGCAGGCGTTCAAGGTCATCATAGGTCAGGCGAAGTTTTTTTTCCACCAACCCTTCGATATTAAGCTGCCATTCTGAAAGTTTGATGGGGACATCCATAAACTGGCCCTGATTGCGTTTGAAAAATACGTCATTGTCTGTAATCCAGGTCCGCAGATTTTCACGGGGTGTTTCGGCGTTCAAGGGCCTTTTCGTCATCACACGCATTTTTGTTTCCATAAGGATTCCTCCATTGCAGCGGTTTTAGAAAAAATTGCTTCCTTGACAATACGACCGATTTCCGATACCTGAATCCCGGTAATCAGTCACGACCGGATATTAGCTGTGATATCGGAGATCCAAATGAAACCTGAAACCCAGGCAATCCCGAGCTTCATGCAGTGGAAAGAGTTGACCTCACTGGTTGGCTCCATCCGCACGCATTCCCTTGTCGCCCACCCCACGACGATCGAGCAGTGCCGCGAGGCACTGGCCTACTGCCGGCAACACAACATGACCATCTGTGCCCGCGGGGCCGGGCGCGGCTACGGGGACCTCGCGCTCAACGACGGCCAAGCCCTTCTCGATATGAGCGCCATGAACCGGATCATCGAATTCGACGAGAAAGCCGCCCAAATCACTGTCCAGGCCGGCATGCGACTCATCGATATCTACCAGGCGGTCCATCACAGACTGCTCACACTCCCGGCCAGCCCGACCGAATCACACTCCAGTGTCGCCGGCGCGATCTGTGCCAACGTCAACGGAAAGGATGCCTGGCGCCACGGGAGCTTCGCCCGCCAGGTTGTACGCCTCACCCTCCTGCTCGCCGACGGCAAGACACTTTCCATCGACCGCTCCCACGAACTTTTCAACGCCGTCGTGGGCGGCATCGGGCTGCTCGGTATCATCATAGAAGCAACACTCCAGCTCAAACCGATCCCATCGCCGTACGTCGAGATCAACCGTCTCCCGGCAGCCGACGTCGACGCATTGCTCGAGACGATGGCCCGGGTCGAGAAATCGCATGACGCGGCCGTCGTTTGGGTGGACGCCTACGCCCGTGGCCGCAAAACCGGACGCTCCGTGATTCACGCTGCGAAGTGGATCGAGCGTCCCGACACCGAATCACGACGACGCGAAATCCTCAAGGCGGGCTACGAGCGCCTCGATAAGCACCGCCAATTCGGCCTCGCACTGCATGAGAAATTCGGGCCCATTCTGTCGCTCATGCTGCACGCCCAGCGACCTATCATGAAGTCGTTTAACCGTCTCTACTTCTTCGGGTGCCGGTTGGCGGCGCTGACGGGGCAGTCTTCGAACACCGAACTTTTCCTCAGGTTCGGCTTCGAGGCCAGCTTCACCGTACCGCCGGCGCACCTCGTCTGCGGCCCGCACGGTTACACCGTCCAGCTCACCTTTCCGCGATCCGACGCACGCGCAGCGATTGTCGAATTGCTGGCAATCTGCCGGTCATCGCCCTGCCCACCGGTCACGACCATCCTGCGCGCCCACCAGCCGGACGACTGCCTGATCTCTTTCTCCCAAGACGGCTACAGCCTCAACTTCGAGTTTCACCCGAAGAAGCAACACGAGGCCGCCAGCCGCCAGGCTATCGACCGCCTCATCGATGCGACGGTCCGGCGCGGCGGCAAGATCCACCTCGCCAAAGACCAGGTCCTGACGCCCGAGCAGTTCTACCGCGTCTATCCTCGCTACCGGGATCTGCTGGCGATCAAGCGACGGCTCGACCCGGAAGGTCTGTTCACATCCGACCTGGCGCGCCGCGTCGGGATCGACCCTGTTCTGAACAAACAGCAGCCGGAATAGACCCTGCTGTTGCCTAAATCCCACCAATCCTCTGCGGATGAAGTCGCTGTGTCTATTTGCCGGCCGGCGGATTGATTTTTCTTTGCAGGTTCAACCAATCATTGATTTCCAGCAACGCCTGGGTGAGTTGATAGCGGCCGTCGGCATAAACACCGTAGTCGCCGCCGCAACCCATGGCGGAAGCGAACCGAATGGTATTGGCATAAAATTGCCAGGTGTCTGTCCACCTCTTTTCAATGGCTTCATCAAATGGGTTGGTTTTGAAATCCGCAAAACCGTCGCGCCAGACGTCACCCATGATACGGGTTGTGAGCCGAATATTCTCATTGGTTTCCCGGATGGTATTTTCAAATCTCTGCCATTGCCCTTTTACCCAGGAGGTATCATGGCAATTCAGACAGGCTGCCTGCATCGCCTTGCGGCGCCTAGTGCTTTCTTTTTCATCGATCAGATAATCAGCCGCAAACTCGCCATCTAAAGTGGTCGGCAGCGGCAGACCGTTTTTATTTCGGATAACCGTCGTATCCGGGCTCAGGGGATGCGGGTGGGCGTAGATTAGACCGAATATGCGCCACGGTAGACGATTGTTCATCTGGTGGGATCGTTCAGACACCACTTCTTCATCCGTATTGACCAACAGACTGATATGGCAGGTGGCGCAGGTGGGCGCGGTAAAATCTTTGCCGATGGTCCAGGGCACCGCGTTGAAATCCCATGATTTGTGCATCGCCGAAAAAATATTGCCGTGTTTGCTGGCCGCATAGACTTTAAATGCCGGCACATCGGGGCCGATATGGCATTCTTTGCAGGTGTAAGGTTTGCGCGCCATTTCAATTGAAAAGGCATGGCGCGTATGGCAAGCAGCGCAGGAACCCAGGCTGCCGTCTAGATTCACACGGCCGACGCCCTGATTGGGCCAGCCTTCAATGACGGGAAATTCCAGTTCGCCGGCGGCTTCCGTGTCCCGGGTTTCAGAACCGATAACCTTGAGCTTTGTCCCGTGACAATAATAGCAGGTCTCCGCCTTGGTGGCGGCATTGGCCGCCTCAAAAACTATTTGGTCCTTATTTCTTTTTGGGGTTCCGTTGATACTGCGCTCAAGTTTCTGATACAGTGGATTTGCCGCCAGATTATCATAAGCATGCGACATCATGTTTTGGGAATACTGCTCTGCCTCCTGGGCATGACATGTGCTGCAATCCCTGGGGCTGACCACCACATGAACATCATAACCATTGTGCTCGAAGGTATCGGCGTGGTTTTTGGGATTCAGCAGGTGGCATTCGGCACAACCGACCACCAAATTCTTTAGATTTTCAGGCACGTTTTTACTTGATATTTTGCGCGCCGGTCCATCTATTTGCATGGCATCCTGCGGGGTAATTTTCGCATGGCGACTATGTTGCCAATCGCTAACGATGCCGGGATGAACCGCTGCGTGGCAGTCAATGCATTCGGCGGTCGCCTCGCTAACCGGCAAATCTGCACCGCCTGCGATTCCGTTTTGCAAAATAAAAATCCCCAGACAAAGCAATATTCCGATTCTTTTCATGACGATCTCCTGCTGTAGCGATGAAACTTAAAATGACATTATACGATAAAACGGCACGGCATTTTTTTTAATGATTTTATAGGGCCGAAATATTAAATCGCGGGTATTCCTTGTATCGCATCAACAAAGATTAGGCAAGCCGGAATCCGAAACCACAGCGATGCCGATTTTGGAATTTTTTCTTTATCGATCTCACTGGATAGACATAGCGCATTGTGATAAGGACTCACTTTCGGATGTATCAAGTTCTCTGTTGATTTGATATCCGTTCATATGTTACGGATATGATAGACGATAATACAGAAAAAGGCATGAAAAGGAGTACAGGCATGGAATTAATGG
>JBAVYC010000686.1:0-2574 GCA_049698595.1 Desulfobacterales bacterium
GGGCCACCTCCGCTGGTGGCCGCTGATTTAGGCACAATGAGAATAGGTGGACTATCCACATGCTGTGGCTATTACACAACTTCATGATTGTCAAGATATTTTAAGCTCCGCTTGAAATGTTTATTGATTTTATATATTATCAATTTAGTGTATTAAATTAAGATTGTTATGTTGACTTCACTGAGTCTTACCTGGCTTCTGTCTTCGGAGGCAAAGTGAGAATCGGGTTGAATGGGGGCTGGTGATTCAGATAGAATACCGATAAAACTTGACATGCAGGGAGCGTGTTGGGTACGTTGTCTGGTGGCATAGCCGCGGGGACTTCGCGATTTATCCGCTGCCGTGGGATAGGCAGGAAGTCCCTAACCTTTTTACGAGAGGACGCTCAGAATAAGTGGCCTCGGAAGGGCAGCAAGCATGCCGATAATCTATACAGGTTTCAGGTGTCGGGTGTCAGGTGTCAGAATCCAACATCTCCTTTCCCTGACACTCTTATGAAACTACACCAAAATGGCACGGGTTTTTGATGATTAAACCGGTCACTTTGGCAGCCGGTCTGAACAGCGAACCGCAGAATTTCGAATAACGAATTTCGAAGGATGGGATCGCTCTCCGAGGCGTAGGCGCTACATCCCCTACGAGCCGGAGGCTTCGCGAAATCTTTTTAAAATAGACAGAATACCTTACTTCGACATTCGATATTCATTATTCGATATTCGATATTCTCTTTTTCAGAGTTTCTTTCTCGATTTGACCGGCCCTATTTTAGACGGTGGCGGGGCTGAAACCTGTTACTTCAATAGGCGGGAAAATCCAATGGCCAGACAGCAGCTCGTAAAAGATCCGTTGTACATGCAATTAAGTGCAATCCTGCGTGAACTGATCAACAGCCGCCAATACGGCCTCGGCGATCAATTCCTGACCGAGCGCATGATCAGTGAGCGATTTGACGTCAGTCGGGTCACGGCCAACAAGGCCCTGTCCAAATTGATTGACGAGGGTACGCTCGAGTTGCGAAAAGGCCTTGGGACCTTCGTCTGTGACGAGCCGAAACATTTTCCGACCAGCCATCTGGTCAGCTTCACCCATAAAATGCTGGCATCCGGCAAAAAACCATCCACCCGGGTTTTGCAATTCAAAACCGCGACTTCCGGCGAAGTATCTGCGGAAGTTTCCAAAAACCTGAATCTGGTTCCAGACGAAAAACTTTACTGCATGAAACTTCTGCGCTTATCCGATGACATTCCATTGATTCTGGAAAGCCATTATTTGCGCGTCCAATTTTGTCCGGGGCTTAGAAAAGGAGATTTGAAAGGTTCGCTCTTCGATATTATGACCAAAAAATATAAATTAAATATCGCCGGGGTGGACGAAACGATTCTAGCGACAACCATTCAAGGCGACAATTCGAAATGCCTGAACGTTCAAAACGGCGGGCCCGGGTTTTTTATGGTTGTCATCGGCTACAATGACGCAAAGGTTCCGGTTTGGATTGCCAATGTGATCTTTCGCGGAGATGCCTTTGAGCTTCATAACCGTCGCGGACCGATTCTGACCGAAACTTCCAAATTCGATATTTCAATCGATTTTAAAAAGCGAGGAATGGATTCTAATTAAAATAAAAAAATATCAGACAGGATTTACAGGATCATTTGGATATAAGGGCCTTCGGCAGTGTTGAGTATGGAGTGGAAATGTCTTTTGGTCATGAAATACCCGCCACCGGATGGATCTTAAAACCGCAACGCGACCTTTAATGCTTTTCCGTTTTTTACGCAGTCAATTGCATCCTGAATTTGGGTAATTTTAAATTCGGCCGTGATAAAATCCTCGAACTTGAGCTTTCCATCTCTAATCCAGCGACAAATCGGTTCCTGGGCAGCAGCTTCATAGGCCCTGGTGGGCCATTGATGGACAAGGAGATTGAAGTTATACGGTCCCGAATTTTTTGCCAGTTTAATCATAGGCGCGTCGATAACACCGTAGACGCAAACAGATCCGGCCATTTTAATCATCGGCAGGGCCGAGTTAATTATGGATTCACGTCCGACTGCATCTACAACCGCGTCCAGTGGTCTACCCCGTCGCTGCGCTAACCGGCAGAGTTCCTTATCATCCGGGGAAAAAACGTTGTCGGCTCCCAGTGCGATGGCTTTTTCTCTTTTAGCCTGATCTGGATCGACACATCCAATAAATTTCATACCGAACAGTCTCGCAAATTTTACAAAACTCAATCCCACCGGACCCGCTCCGAAAATAATAATTTCCTCTCCAGGGCCAAGTTTAAAATCACGAAATCCTGCATATACTTCACGCCAGGTGCACAACAATCCTGCGGCTTCAACCGGAATTTCCTTTGGAACAACTTTTTGAATTTGAAACAACTCATCCCATCCGTGCTCTTGGTCGGCCACCCCGTCATTCACCATGGCCTGGTGGTCTTTCACAAGAATGAACTCTGAAAACCCCCCCCAGCCACTATAATAGCCACTTGTTTTCGGGTCGAGCAACAGTCCGCCGACTACTCTTTGGCCCGGTTTGAAAGTGGTCACTTTCTCACCGACGGAATCGGCA
>JBAVYC010000687.1:0-5794 GCA_049698595.1 Desulfobacterales bacterium
GGCTGCCAGATGTGTAAAAAACCATGATTGAATCTGATAAATCGGTACCGATGTCCCGATGTCGGCCTTGTCCAGCAAACGACGGATATTAGCTTCACTGCGATTGAAAATATCGCGTATTTCAACAATCCCATCATTTTCAGTTCCGTATCGGCCTTTAAATTTTGCCGGTTCCCAGATAATATGAGCGTTTTCGATAATTTCCCTGGCAATCAGATGTTTTATGTCGTGCAATTCATCGAGGATGTGGCTCAGAAAGTAGTATTTTGATAAATCCATCATGAATACAAACGTGTTGTTGATCTTTAAGAATTTTTGATATTCCGTCGATTTACGCAACCAATTGATGTATCTTCCTTCAAGGCGTTCCGGTGGGATATCTTCGCTGTAAGGAAAGCTGTGGATCAAACCCAGAATCACGGAGACTTTGGGTATAATGCACTCTTTGGGGATAAGTTTGTTGACAATATGCACTTCCTTTTTGATGCTGGCGATGTATTCTTCAAAATCATCGATGGGCCTTACCGGGATTTTTACCACCATGTGCACATCGTAAATCACATAATAACATTTGCTTTTGCTGCCGCTTTCTTCACCTAAGGGTCCAATGGTCATGCGTCGTTTGGCCCAATCTGCCATGTGTTTCACCCGCAGTTCAAAAATGTAATTGGGGCCGGTGTTTTTGGACATCAGGGGCACAAATTCAGCAGGGGCATTCGGCTCCGCCCCGATTTGATATTTAAATAAGTTTAAGAAGAAACGGACAATATCCAGTCGGGTAGGAACCTCATTTTTTGGTTCCTGGGATAATTCCGTGTCTCTTTCCTCTTGAATGTCCCCTGGATCCGGTTTGACAACGCGCCTTAACCAGACCATGATAAATAGGAAAAGAAACAATGGCAGCAAGGTCAGTGGATGGGTCAAATTGAGTTCGATGGGGATATGATTTTTCTCAAGAAGGGGATTTATTCCGTCTTCTAGGCGATTTAAATTTTCAATTATTGTCCCTTTAATCCCCAGGAAGACGTGCCGTATGTTTCTTTTGCCATGGGTTTTTATCTCGCCTTTATCAAGAAAGTCGATTTGACCCTCAATTTCATAGAAAAGGGAGTCTCCTGATAACCAGGTTTCATCTACCGTTTTGAGGGTGTCGTCATTTAATACAATGATTTTTTTGTCGGAAAAAAAAACAAATAAAGCGGCACTAACAACCGTGATTACACTGAATAATACGATTGCTTGAAAAAAATTACGCATGTGATAAAGCCCCTTGGCAGATGGGTGATTTTATTCCGTCATTTCTCATCCGGCGTAATATAAATCGGCAAAAAAATCGGGAACTTTAGCGTAGGTTCATTTCTATCGGATAGTAAAAAACATCTAATCAGAAAACCGATGATAAGGAGTTCCCCATCGTTGACCCGGCCTGAACTTTGATTTATACTCTGCACTTGGGATTTTCGCCTCAACTGGCCTCCGGCCCGTAGGTCCTACGCCCCGGAGGGATTGTTGGAAATTTCACCTTTATTAGGAATGGAAGGATGAATTTCGCCTATGTGGAAAATTATCCTGCTCATCTTAGCTTTGCTTTACGTCCTGAGTCCCTATGACTTGTTGCCGGACATGGTCATCGGCTGGGGGTGGATCGATGATTTGGTGATACTGGGATTTTTATGGCGATATTTTTATGTGTTGAAAAAAAAACGAGAGCAATTTCAAAAATATTATCAAAATGGACAAAAACCTCATAGTGACGATAATTCCAAAAAGGCTGCCGGCCAAGACAACTCCCGCTCGAACACTCAAACGCAAGATTCTTCAGCCGCTTGGGATCCTTATAAAATCCTCGAAATCCCGCGAGGTGCATCTCAGGAAGATATAAAAAAAGCCTATCGGCAGCTTGCCGGAAAATATCATCCGGACAAGGTCGAGCATTTGGGTGATGAATTCAAGACGCTTGCGGATAAGCGTTTTAAAAAAATTCAACGAGCTTATCAGGAATTAAGATCTAAAAGTTAATAATGGCGCTATATTTCGCTGCAGACCGAACCCTGGGGAAACTGACAAAATGGATGCGTATCCTGGGGTTTGATACCACTTGCGAGATCGATGCTTGCGCCGAACTGTTTTATGAGCATTTGGCATTAGATCGGATTGTGCTCACCCGAACAGGGACAATCAAAAAACAGTTCAGTGACCACCGGCTGGTTTTTGTCACATCAAACTATTTGGATCTACAACTCAAACAGGTCATCGCTGAACTCGGGATTCGTCCGGCGGATACCCGGCCGTTTTCAAGATGTATTCACTGCAACATCCTGATTGTCGACGCCGATCCAGACGATGTTTGCGGCTTTATACCCGATTATATTTATGAAATTTACGATGAGTTTAAAAAATGTATCCAATGCAATCGAATTTTCTGGCCGGGCAGTCATACCAAACGCAGTTTGGAAAGAATTGAACATTTGTTTGAATAATGCGGCAGGGAGCAGTTTGCTCTTAAGCTGAATAAGCGATCGGTCACAAAGACACTTAGATGATGAGATAATTCAAACGATGACGAATACGCCTAATGCTATTGCTCTGGAAAGTCGCCTGAGGCAATGTAAAAATGTGATCACTTTGGGTGTTCGGCCCAATTTTTCAGACTACACTTCCGAAGAGGCACATTTAATCCGCAACGCGAGCAAAATATACTACCCGTCATCATTTTACGCCGATTTATTCGATGCAATGGGCAAAAACACTTTTCCCAGCTACCACAACTATAAGTGTGTGCAGGACAAAATCAAACAAACCGCACTGTTTGAACTGCTGAACATATCCCACCCACGGACGCGGGTATTCTACGGGAAACGACAGAAAAAAACGATAACCGATCACTTTCAATTTCCTTTTATCGGCAAGATTCCCAGAGGGTCCGCTATGGGTCGCGGGGTTTATCTTATCAACAACCGAACTGAACTTGAGGAATACCTGGAACATACCGATGTGGCCTATATTCAGGAATATCTACCGGTAGGTCGTGATATCAGAGTGGTGGTCATCGGGCAGCGGGTCGTCCATGCATACTGGCGTATTGCTCCCCAAAACGAATTTCGCAGCAATTTAGCACAGGGCGGCACCATATGTCTGGACTCCGTTCCCCGGGAGGCTCTTGATCTGGCGCTGCACACCGCACGCTACTGCCGGTGGGACGATGTTGGGATCGATATCTGCAGGCACGCTGGGCATTATTATGTTTTCGAAGCAAACATGAAATATGGCAAAGAAGGTTTTCGGCAGGCAGGCATCGATTACATCCAGTTGATGGAAGTCATGATCCAAAATGAAGAAATATAACGATAAAGCCCTGGCTGAACTGAAAGGTCTGCTGGACCGCCAGGAAAAACAAATGCTGTCGCCTCTGGCAGTTCGCAACGCAGATGGTATCCGGCGGCTGCCGGATGAACGCATGGAATCCGGTTACCGTCAGGCGTTTTCGATGGATGTCGATCGAATCCTGCATTCCCTGGCATATGCTCGCTATATCGATAAAACCCAGGTGTTCTATCTGGTGAAAAATGATCACATTACCCACCGTGTGCTCCACGTTCAGCTGGTTTCAAAAATTGCCAGGACCATCGGCCGGTTTTTGAATCTCAATGAAGATTTAATTGAAGCCATAGCGCTAGGACACGATATCGGCCACACGCCGTTCGGGCATGATGGAGAAGGCTTTCTATCTGAGATCTGCAGAAACCACGGCATCGGATACTTTCATCACAACCTGCAAAGCGTTCATTTTCTCGAAAAAGTGGAGCGCAAAGGAGAAGGCTGGAATCTGTGCCTTCAAACCCTGGATGGTATCCTGGGCCACGACGGAGAAATCCACAGTGAAAAATTACAGCCGGCTACTGATAAAACATTCGGCATCATGGATAGGGAGATCGCTGCCAAAAAAAACGATCCGAAAAGGCCCCTGATTCCGATGACCCTTGAGGGCTGCCTGGTTCGTATGGCCGACACCGTCAGCTACATCGGACGGGATATTGAGGACGCCATTCGGCTGAAGCTAATCCATCGTTCCGATCTGCCCAGCGAAAGTGTAAACCTGCTCGGGGATACCAATGGTACCATCGTGTTTAACCTGGTGACGGACATTATTTGCAGCAGCCATGGAAAGCCCTACATTGCTTTCAGCCCCGAGGTGTCGGAAGCTTTAAAACACTTGAAGTCCTTTAACTTCGAGTATATCTATATGAATTCTCGAATTAAAAAACACACCCGCCGTATAAAAAAGCTTTTCGAAATGCTGTTTGAAACCTATCTTGAGGACTTGAATAGCCGGCGAGAGTCAAGTGTGATTTTTAGCCAATTTTTAAAAGATATGAAACAAACCTACATCCAATGCTATCAACCGGCCGAAATCGTTAGAGACTTTATCTCCGGTATGACCGACCAGTATTTTCTGGACCAATGCCCGGAATCAATGAGACCGGTGGTCGAATGACGAATAGGGAATGACAAATGACGAATGCGAATTGAGGAATTCTGTCATTCAGGAGATATCATGCATCAAGAACACACCTACCGGAATTATGTGAATTCCGATAAATTGCTCGCCTTTCGAGTGGTGGTGAAGGAAACCGATCTGCTGGTGCATGCCGAAAAAAAACTGGAATATGAAACCAGACAACTGGTTCTGGAACATAGGGCTTATGTCGAAGCCTATATCAAAGCACATCCTGATTTTGCTGCTGTTCTGACCCCCTGGCAGCTTGATGGCCCTGCACCGTCCATCGTTGTCGATATGGTCAAGGCGGGTGAAAACGCTGGTGTCGGACCCATGGCAGCCATTGCCGGTGCTATTGCAGAGCATGTCGGTCTGGGTCTTTTGAAATCTGCGGATCACGTCATTGTCGAAAATGGCGGCGACATTTTTATCAAGACAGATGCTCCTCTGACGGTGGGAATATTCGCTGGAAAATCTTCCCTGAGTTTGCGCATCGGTATCCGGCTGAGTGGCGGACCAAAGCCGATGGCCGTTTGCACATCTTCGGGAACCGTGGGCCATTCGCTAAGCCTCGGTAAGGCCGATGCGGTCTGCGTGGCTGCAGAATCGTGTGCTATAGCAGATGCCGCCGCTACCGCCATCGGCAATCAGGTCAAATCAATTGCTGATATTAAGGGTGCTATCGCGAGGGGCAAGTGTATTGAACAGCTGCGGGGAATTATTATCATCGTCGGCGAAAAAATTGGAATGTGGGGTGATCTGGAAGTTGTTCCGTTGAAAGGAAAAAATGCTTGAATTTTCATTATAAACAGCGTAGGTTAGAAATCAAAAAAATCGCGCCCATTTAGCGCTTAAAAAAGTACACCGCAATTTGAGATAGAGGTAATTTCTTCGTGAAAACACTATGGGCCCCATGGCGTATGGAGTACATCCTGTCTGAAAAAGAAGATGACTGCATATTCTGCGATGGCTTATCAAAAAACAATGACCTGACGCTCTTAAAGAGCGATGATACCATGGTGATGATGAATAAATTTCCTTATATTAACGGTCATCTATTGGTCGCACCCGTTCGGCATATATCCGGTTTGGATGAACTCAGTAAATCTGAAATGGCTGAATTGCTGGCTACGGTGGATCGGTCGGTGCAGATTTTGAAGCAGGTCATGAAACCCGATGGATTCAATGTGGGACTTAACCTGGGGAGAGTAGCGGGGGCAGGTATTGAAGAGCACCTGCACTTTCACGTTGTGCCCAGGTGGTTCGGCGATACAAATGCGCTGACTGTTTTTGCAG
>JBAVYC010000688.1:0-1617 GCA_049698595.1 Desulfobacterales bacterium
CTGTTATCCAAAACAAGGGAACGCTTTTCCATGCCGCGTTTAACCACATCTATTAGTTTTTCAGAATCTATCGGTTTTTCGATGAAATCATAGGCACCAGCGTGCATGGCCTGAACAGCCATGGAAATATCGCCATAGGCAGTAATTAAGATAACTGGAAGATCAGGGTCGAGGTCTATGGTCCGTTTCATCAGCTCAATACCGTCCATACGGGGCATCTTTACATCAGTCACAATGATCCCAGGAAAGTCGTGTTTGGAGGCCTCGCTGATAATCTTTTCTATGGCCTTTTTGCCATTCGTGCAGGTATTTATCTCGTGCCCGAGGTGCTCCAGTTCCTGCCGTAGCAGATCTAGGGAAAAAGGATCGTCATCGACAACCAAGATTTTTGACTTTCTACTCATACTATGCCCTCCATCGGTTATCTGATCTATTCTCCTCTGGAATGAATAAAGCCCATTTATTGATTTGGATTACAAAGTTAAGCTCATCCTGGGTCTATCATAGGGGTCCAGTTTTGACCATGTCCTTGTGATTATGGTTTCAAACTAAAGCAAACAGTATGTGGGTGATTCACAGAAACGCCGTATCGGATTAGCATCAGGATTCGATTCAGCAGTTAGAGATCCGTCTCAGGTCAGATGGAATGGTGTATCCACTATTAATAAGCAAATCTAAGGAATTTAGTCAATCAATATCAAAGATTGCGGCAGGTGGTGATACAATAGAGGGAACTCAAATATCAGGTTATGGCGATATATTGAGTATCAGGACCTTGGCTGAAGCTGAGATATGCTCAATTTTTTTACATCCTTTATTCGGTTTGATGTTCATAATTTAACTAATTTCTATGCTTAAAATTTTGCAGATATTAGATCCCACCAAATTTTATCTTAGTGTGTCGATTTCGTTTTCAAATCAATCGAAAAATTGAACCACGACATTTTAAATTAGCTAAACAAACCTATCATTCCCGGAACCTGTGGATTACCCCTGACTAATCTATAAATAGGGCCAGTTGTAGTTTTCGTGCCTGAATCGAATCAGGTCAACAAACTGATTCTATTATATATTTGTTCAACCAATCCGCAATTTTTTCGCTGAATAAAACTTAGCAGGAATAGCCGCGAACCGTGGATAAGCAGACACTATTTTATCCATGTTTCAAAATGATATCTCAGGTGAAAAAGTTCAGAGGGTGATGCAAATAGGTTGGAGAGGTATCGTGCAGATGAGGCTTCCCAATGGAGTGTAGCGGAATTTGGATAGCCTCCACCTGCCTGTTAGCAAATCCTGTTGTTACTTCTCTGGCGCGGCCTGAAGGGAAGCCACATCCCAGAACGACAGCTACTCGAATTCGATCGTTGCCGGTGGCTTGATGCTGATATCGTACGCAACCCTCGACGCGCCCGTGTGGGCGGCAATTTTCTTGCCTATCTCAAGGAGCGCCGCCTCGTCTATCCGGACCGGACGCGCCAGCTTCGCGGCCTCGCTCTCGACCGCCCGCATGCCGACGACGTACCTTGTTTTCGGCGCATCGTTCGCGCAAAGCTCGAGAAGAATGCGCGGAAGCTCGAGCTTACTCCACGCCTCGACACAGAGCGCGTTCAGTTTGTC
>JBAVYC010000689.1:0-6810 GCA_049698595.1 Desulfobacterales bacterium
AGCATGCCCTCACGGTAACGGTAGAACCATTTAAATTCTCATCGGCATAGCCGGTGGCTTATGAATTGAGTTAATCATGGATTTTTTATTTAATCAACCGTGCTTTTCTAGTCTTGCACAACCCGGACAAACTGGAAAATGGCCACTAAAGCACAAAATCACGCAACAGAACTGTGTGCTAAAATTTATCTTTGTAAAACCGTGAAACAATCCAATTCATCCTGTTAATCCTGTCAGAAAAAGTATATTTAAAAAGAATCCGTTCCTTATAGGTAATATGGAACCGATGAAAGGAGAATATCATGAAAACCTACCCCATCCCGATGGTGCCGGGACCGGTAAAAGTGGCCCGGGAAGTCCTGAATGCCTATCAAATAAATTACGGCTCGTCGGATTTGGAATCCGAATTCCTCGAATTATATAACCAAACCGAAGCCAACCTGAAGAAAATAATGAGCACCAAAAATCGGGTTGTCATTCAAACCGGCGAGGGTATGCTCGCTCTTTGGAGTGCCTTGAAAAGCTGCCTGGTTCCCGGTGATCGCGTGTTGTCGGTTGCTACCGGTGTGTTTGGTGAGGGCATCGGCGACATGGCTGCGTCCGTTGGCGCCGAAGTGCGCAAAATCAGTCTGGCGTATAACGAAACCATCTCCGATATGGATGAAATCAGAACCGTTATCGAATCTTTCAAGCCGAAAATGATCACCGTGGTTCATTGTGAGACCCCGTCCGGCACCCTCAACCCGCTGACGGAGATCGGCAGGATCAAAAAAGACCAGGAAGTCCCGCTGCTCTATGTAGATGCGGTTGCCAGCATCGGGGGGGCACCTGTTCTAACCGATAAATGGAATGTCGATTTGTGTCTGGGAGGATCGCAAAAGTGCCTGTCCTGCCTTGCGGACATGGCCTTTTTAGCGGTCAGCGAAGCTGCCTGGGAAATAATTGATCAGGTCGATTACGTCGGCTATGATGCCTTGAAGCCTTTTCGGACTGCCCAGTCCGAACATTATTTCCCCTACACGCCCAACTGGCACGGAGTCGCCGGACTCAACGCGGGCGCAAAACTTATTTTAGAGGAGGGCCTGTCCGAGAGCTATTCACGCCACCAGGAAAATGCACGATTCTGCCGTAAAGAAATAGCACAAATGGGATTGGCCCTTTTCCCGTCTACCAATGCAATTCCGTCCCCCACGGTGACCGCAGTCAATGTACCGGACAACATAACCTGGCGGGAATTTGATGCAAAACTGCGCCAACAGGGCCTGGTGGTCGCCGGAAGCTACGGACCGTTGACGGACAAAGTCTTCCGTCTGGGACACATGGGAATGCAAGCGGATATAGATTTGGTGACACAGGCTTTGGAGGTAATTAAAAAGGTATTACCTTAATCGAGTCAAAAAAATTGGGATTTGGATTTTATGTATAGGACGGTGATCGTGAATTACTTCAATCTTACTGAGCTATTATCAGCTTTGACGTTTCCCTGTGGTGTCAGTCGACTCACCTCCTTGACATTGCACGATAAAATTTGTAATAGTAAATTAATCACATGTAACGATCGGTTTGGGTATCAATGGAACATCGCCATATAGACATTAAAAATAACCAATGGAATGTAGCCGTCGTACATTCGATCTGGGAGCGAGGCCTGGAAAAAGATATATGTGCGCTCATCCGAGAAGTAAAGAAAAATGCTAAAGCTGCGGACGCCGTAAGAAGGGCTATACCATATTCGAAAGTATATGGCTGGCCGAAATTCTTTCGGCTGTATTTAGAGAAAATTCATGGGGAAAAGTGACGATATCTATTGGCAGCGGTGGCAGACGCTTCTTGAGGCTGCGGCAAATTTTCAGGAACTTCTTATCGGCAGTGTGATGATCGGCGGCAACGCTGCGGCCGTCCATCTCAAGCATCGTTATTCTTTTGATGCGGATCATATTTTATCTGATCTGAAAGAGAATTATGAAGAGGTTCTCGATTTTCTTGAAGGCAGAGACGATTGGGAGACAGCCCGTATTCATCCACCGAAATTAATATTGGGAAACTTCCAGGGCGTTGAAACCGGCGTTCGCCAATTAAGACGAAACCGGCCCTTGGAGACGGAACAGATCCACATCACAGGCAAATCGCTCACCACGCCGACCGTACCGGAAATGATTCGAACCAAGGGTTGGATGATCATTTCCCGCAATGCGACACGTGATTACATTGATTTTGCGGCCCTTGCCGAACATATGGGCATTGAAGACACTGTGGAAGTCTTGATCGATTTTGACGGCTTTTATTCGGATTTAATAAGAGGAAGCCAAGCGTCACCGATTGTTCAGCTTATTCGACAATTGGCTGAGCCTAAACCTGGAGATCTTGAACAAATGGATCTTTCCCAGTATAAGGGCCTCAAACCGCCTTTTGATTCCTGGGACTATATCGCAAACATTTGTGAAGAAATTTCTGTGGAATTGGGTGACAGGCTCTAGGATAGTGAAGACAAAACAGCCCGCCCCGAAGGTCTGGACGACGATTTCGACTGTGCCGTCGCCGTTTAGGTCCATCGGGGTCGGCGCTGCCGGCGCAGCCTTGCCGTTGCCGTTCGTTCCCTGCTCAGGCAGTTGGATATCATGGAGAATGTTGCCGTTGGAGTCGAGTGTCATAAGATACCCGTGTTGCTCTCCAGGTGCCAGGGCTTCCGGATCTCCAAAAACAGAGTACCGTCAGGGTTAAAGACGAAGACTTGAGCACCGCCGGCGGTCTGAGGGTCATCGTGGCGACAATTTCGATGGCCCCGTCGCCGTTGAGATCGCCTGCGGGGAGCCCGCGAACCTCCGGGCACTGTCCAGCGTCACAGGTAATTGGCAGCCATCCGTCTTTGAAATGTAAAATTGGCCCTTTGTGTGGATTGGTCAGGAAAAATCTGCAATAGCCTGTAGTTTTATATTTGTTCAGCGAACCTTAAATTTCATGGTTCAATATTTTTTAGACTGACACTAGTCCAGCATCAGGACCAGGGATAGCGAAAAGAATGATAAAATCGTGGTCAAAAAAATGTTTGCTGAGGCCAGGTCCGTGTCACTGTTGAGTTGCGAGGAAAGTACATACATGGCCGTAGAGGTCGGCAGTGTGAATAAAATCATACTGACCTTGAAAGGAAGTCCGCTGACATTGAAGGCACTTAACATAAAATAACCCGTTAACGGCAGAACCAACAATTTAAAACCGCTGGCAGCGATGGACAACCTGAAATATGTCTTTAGACTTTTCAGTGTCAGAGTTCCGCCAATTGACAGCAGTGCCAGCGGCAGTGTCACCATGGACAATAACGAAAATGTGTTATCGATGGACTTGGGGAAAACGTTTAACGTATTCGAAAAGACAAATCCGGCAACACAGGCGATAAATAGCGGGTTGGAGAACACGGCCTGGAAGGTCGCCTGCACTTGTTTCCAATTTTGATGTACAAAATGCTCAAAACGAACACCACCGTGACAGTGGACAGTGCTGCCAGACAATAATCGATGCGCAAAGGAAGGTACCGGCCGCATAAATTCGGTTATCACCTGTACGAGCCTTCCGAGATAATTGAAGAACAAGTAGCCAGGGGTGATTTGGGTGTAAAGACCGGAAAAGGCTTTTATGATCATTCTGATAATCTTGATCGGTTGATTGAGGACCGCAATCGAAATATGATAAAAATAATGTAGGTCCTTAAAAAGAATTAGCAGCATTTGGGACCGCCAGCGAATGAACGGAATCGCCATTTTCGAATTTCTAGAGATGAAAGCCAGCGGCATTCCAAAGGGCTTGAAAGGTGTGGGTTACACGGTAGAGGATCTTGAATACCTCACAGAGGGAGCATACCACAGAGGCGCCCAATCGATAATGACCCCCTGCCGATTAGCCGTGAGCAGTTAAAAGAGTTTTACAAAAAGGCGCCGGCGTACTGGTAGGCGCCAGACCACCGTCACCCCCCTCCGATGGGGGGAATGATGGAAATGATATCCCCGTCCTTCAGCTGCTGGTCCAACATGGCCTGGCGGTCGTTGATACATCTTCAGCGGAAGACAAGGAGGGCCGTAATGAGTCAAGATAGCGAAACGCAATCAGCCAAACGACTCAATGCAGATTTGATTGTTGGCATCGTTTCCCTTGGGTTGGCGGCCCTGGTTTACTTCTCCACAAGAGGCCTGAGCAAACTAGGCGGTGTGTTTGTGGATTACACCCTGGTGGCTCTCACAGCCCTGGCACTGCTCACGACCGCCAAAGGCTTAGTCAAGACCGAACGTATCCGATTCTTCGAATCAGTCGTCGAGCGCAATAATGTGTTGGTGGGTATCTGCATACTGCTTCTCTATCTTATTTTTTTACCCTTGGCCGGATTTCTGCCGGCCAGCTATGCATTCTATTTTTGCTTTAATCTCTATCTCGCCGACGAACGCTTCACTACCCGAAATATTCTCTCATCTGCAGCCCTAACTGTTCTGGTCGTGACAGCCTTTTATTTCATCTTTCATGATTTTCTGGAAGTACCGCTTCCAGAAGGAAGGTGGTTCGGATAACCATGTGCAGCAAGATAGTTAGCTGTTCCAGATATCACAAAAATAGCCGAAATTGCAGCTTATTACAATAACGTGTATTCGCGAAAGAAGACATCCCGAGCTGTTCGACAATATTGACGCCGGTGCCAATGCCGATGTCGGTATCGGCCTTAATCATCCATGATGATTTGGCCAACCAGATTATCGACGATAACCGGGCTGCCGAAATATGTTACAGATGGCTTCGTGCCATACTTATGCATAATAAATGCTTCCCAGTCATCGGTATAGAGCTGCTCTGCGTCTTGCCGTGATTTCCAGAGGTAAACCCCGCCGGCGGTTGCGCCATCCTCTGAAAGCAGGTAGTACTTGCGAATAAGTCCCCTTACTTCCCTGTATTTGGGTGCAGTATCTGCAAAAACTGCTTGGGCCTTATCGCGAGTCATGGGTTCCGGAAGTTTGATTTGAACGATAGCTGTGATCATTTTAATTTTCCCTCTTATCTAAACTGAAACGTTTTGAGTTGGATTTTTTGGCCAAGCACTTAAAGCCTGAATCTTAAAATATGCTGTTTCAACAGCGGATCCGCCAGTATGTAGCCGGCCTCCTCCTTGTAAACAACGGTCTCGTCCTCGAGTTTCATCATTATTTTCCGAACACCGGGAGCTGTCAAATTGATGCTTTTGATAAAATCTTTTCCCTGCGGATGCAGCACAGGTTCCATTTTCGCCAAGTTGACAATTACCTTCTGCTCCGATGCCGTAAAACCGGACAAATAGATTTCCGGTTCGTTTCGCCGATCAGAAACTACTTCAGATAGCCCCAGGTTAATATCTTCTTTTGTGATCTCGCCATTTGGGATGTCATGGAACAATAAGGCGAAGCAAAGCCTGTTTATTGCTTCCGGCATTCGTGACATTTTGTCCTGCAGGTAAACGGCGTTCTCAAATGAGATCCGGAATCCTTCTTGTTTGAAGCGTTCATCCATATATTGCCAGTACTCATGGTAATTAATTGCTTCGAAATATACATGGGTGCCCCAATTAAAAAAAGGGGCCTTGGGGCGTGCGAAAATGCGGTTTAACAGGTGTTGCTTGGACCCTGAGATTACTACCGGTATCCGTGAGTCAATATGTTCCAGGCCATTGCGAAACAAAGCTTCGGCCTCGTCGATCAAGGCGATGTCTTGAAATTCATCCAAAACCAGGAAAATCGGTATATTTGATGCGTAGATCAGATCAAGTTGTTTCAGAATATCTGTAAACGGTCTTATTTTCTCCCCTCCCTCGATGCCGAAAGATAATTTGGGTAAGCCCTTCTCATCAAGCTCGATCGATGGTTTTATTCCTGTGATGATTTTCAGCATATTGTTGAAAACAGATTTCATTTTGAAGCAATCGTTATACGCTTCGGTGAAGGCGATGGTCATTCGCTCGGAAATCTGAGATAGCTGTTTGACTCCCATCAGGTCAACGTACATGAAAAAACCGGAAGATTCACGCCGAAGCCACGATTTTGCGATAACATTTTTAACGAGAGATGTCTTACCCATATTGCGCTTGCCATAGACTAACAGTTTCAGGCCATTGTCGACGCCTTTCATAATTTTATGTTTCTCTTTTTCTAGGTTACAGATGTTTTCCTCATCGAGAATCGAATCAAATATGAAACGCTTCATGTCATCCCTCTTGGCATCACTTTCGATGCCCTATGTGGCTATTGTCTGACTGAAAATATTATGTAACTATTTGTTTATTACAAAAAGTTACATAAATCAATTGAATTTATATATCTGTTTATTCACAATAAATACTAATATCTTTTCTCGGAAAGTGCTCCAGACGAAATTATGCTACGATTTCGAATTTAAACTCATATCATTTTGTAGAAATTAGCTTTTATTTTTTTTTGGAGGTGAATATAACAAATAGTATAAAACAATAAGTTATATATATTGCCGGGGGTCTCTACTACGGTGGAACCATAAAGGAATTGAGTATCTCTATTCATATCCATTTCTTGAGCTTACCCGTCCGTGGCTAGTTAATTGCCCTTTCTCACGGAACCGCAAACAGCAGGTTGATTGTTGAAAATTTTGCAGATACATTATAAAGACGGTTGTGATAAGGCAATTCCGACATGAAAAAAAGAAATCCTCAGAGAATCAAGGATCGGCTTTGGGGCGGAATACCGGTAAGAATTATCCTGCCGGTATCGCTGACCGTGATCCTGTTCGGCCTGACGATTTTTTTGTTGCTGCTGCCCCTGATCGAGAAAA